>CAYRCM010000003.1:0-117946 GCA_964422715.1 uncultured Myxococcales bacterium
GCGGCCGCCGACGTCGGCGTCTCGGGCACCGCGGCCGCAACGGCCGCAACGGCTGAGCCCGCCGCGGGGGCGGCGGCCACCGCCGCCGCCGGCTCGGGGGCGGCCGGCGCCGGTTTCTTGGGCGGCGGCTGCTCGTCACCGATGGTGATGAGGCCGACTTCTTCTTCGTCGGTCGGTGCCGGCGCCGCGGGCGCGCCCTGCGCCATGAAGGCGGCGAGCGCATCCAATTCTTCGCGGGCCTGCTTGTCCTTGGCGGATTCTTCCGCGAGTTTCGCGACTTCGTCGGGGCCGACTTCGCCCGAGACTTCTTTGGCCGGCACCACAACGGGCACCGGGGCGGGCGCCGCCAGCGCGGCGCGCGGCAACGGGAGCAACGGGTCGTCAGGCAGCCCGCCGAGGTCGAGGTCGTCGCTGCTCTCGGCTTTCTCGACGACCGTTGGCTCGCCTTCCTCGAAGAGTTCGTCGGGTTCCTCGGGATACGCTTCGAGTTCTTCGCCACCCATCTCGGCCACATCGTCGATGACCGCCGCGATTTCGAGGATTTCCTCGATTTCGTCGGCGAGCACCTCGTGCGTTCCGCCGGTCGGCAGGTGGGCCCGTTCGTCGATGGGGCGGGCTTCGACTTCGGCTGCATCGCCCTGCGTGCGCAGGGAGATGACGTCGTCGTGACTGAGCGCCTCGGTCGGCGGGAGCGGCGGCTCGACGCGTTTCACCGGTCGGAGCGGCTGGACCACCGGCTCTGAGGCGGCGGCGCGCGTCTCGGGCGGCACCGGCGGGGTGCGTGCGGCCACGGATTCGGCGCGGGCTTCGGCCAGCACGCGGGCGACCGTGGGCGGAACGCCCGGGAGCGCAACCGCGCCCGCCGGCTCGCGCTCGTCGTCCGCGCGCACGCCGCGGGACGGCCGGCCGCCCCATTCTTCGGGCTCTTCGAGGTCGTCGGTACGGGCCGCCACCACGGCGTCTTCGGCGCCCCCCGGGACGTCGAAGAGCGCGTCGGGCACATCGAGCGGCACGGCATCGGCGGGTTCATCTTCCCACGGCTGGAACGTCTCCTGAGGCGCCGGGACGACGGCCACGCGGGGCCGGTCCGGCAGCCCCGGGACGATGCCCACGCCGCGCAGGGTGCGGGCGTTCTCCGGGGAAATGGGCACGATGTTGGGCACGTCTTCGGGGGGCGCTTCGGGCGTCTCGGCGGCCCGCGCCGCGGGCACGAGCAGGCCCACGGTCGACGTGTCGTCGAGCTCCTGCTCGGGGACGCCGATGAGCCCGCGCAGCGCGTCCCAGAACAGGCTGACGGACGGGAAACGGGCCGCCGGATCGGTGTGGGTCGCCCGCAGAAAGAAGCGGTCGATGGGGTCGGAGAACAGCGGGCCCTGCTCGGACAGTGCCACCCCCGGGCGCACTGGCGAACCGAGGATGAGTTCGCCAAAGATGAGCCCCAGCGCGTAGATGTCGCTCGCGTGACGCTCCTGGCGTTCGTCCTGCAATTGCTCGGGTGCCAGGTAGTGGTCGCGCAAGGGGAAGGAGCCGTGCTCGGCAGGGACGTCGCGCCGGCCAAGCAGGAAATACGGGTCGGTCACGAGCAACCGCTCGCCTTCGACGAACAGGTTGTCCGGCTTGAGGTTGCCGTGGATGCCGAGCTGATGGATGCAGCGCACGGCTCGGCAAGTCTGGATCATGACCGCCTGGATTTCGGGGCGTGTGAACGGCTGCCCCTTGTCGCGGCGTACGCGCAGCCGCTCGCGCAGCGACTGTCCTTCAAGCAACGGCAATGTGAGGAACAGGAAGCGTTCGCGGTGCGTGATCTCGTTCAGCACGATGACGTTTTCGTGCTGGTGGGCGCGAGCGCGAAACAGCCGAAAGAGATTCGTGTCCCGGTGCGCATCGGCGAGGAACACGGGGTGGAGCAGTTTGAACGCCACCGTCTCTTGCAGGGCCAGGTCCTGGGCGCGATAGAGCGCGCCCAGGGGGCCGCGCCCAATGAGCGATTCGAGCAGGAAACGGCCGAGAATCTTTTCCCCCAACGGAGGAAGCCAGTCTGCGGGCCCAACCATTGCGTGCCTCCAAGGCCGGAAACCGCCCTTTCATAACAGAGTTTCGCGACTTCCACAACGGTCAAGCAGTGCTTCAAGCCGCTCCGGGACGGCGCCGCGCGAGGGCGCCTGGCGGGGGTTGCAGGCGACCTCGCGTGCCGCGCGAAACGAGGTCCCGCGGCACAAGCGGCCCGCACCCGTTGCAGTGTGGTCGGGGATGCGTCACCATGCCGTTCGGAGCGGCGGGCTCGGTTCTCGGTGGCGCAGCGCACCGAGAAGTCGGCGGCCGCCTTCACGACCCGGGGTCGCACGAGCCGCGCACAGCGTAGGAGGACATCGATGAGCGGGTGGCGTAGCGTTGGGGTGTACGCATGGATCGCAGCCGTTTTTCTCGCCGCTACCTGGGGTTGCTCCTCGTCGAACGCCGGGCCCGGCGACTCGGCTGACGGGGTTGCGGCCGACCTGCCCGGACGAGGCGACACGACCTCGCCCGATGTGACCCCCGACGTCGGCGGCCCCGGCGATGCGGCCGGCGATACGTTCGACGGCACCGGCGACGGCCTGCCGAGCGACGTGCCGGGCGATGTCCCGGCCGACGCGCCGCCCCCAGACCTCCCGGGCGATCTGCCCATGGGCGACTTGCCGCACGGCGACGCCGCGGGGCCCGACGGCTCTCTGCCCGATGGCAGCGGCGACGGGGCGGGCGACTCAGGCAACCCGGGCGACGCGACCGCGGAAACAGGCGCTGGTGACGTTGCCCCGCCACCCCCGCCCGACTTCCCGCTCGAAGAACTGGCGAGCCCCGTCCCGTTCCGGGTGGGCGCGGCCTCGGCGCGCATCCCCGTGCCCATCGGCATCGGCACGAGCGGCTACATGCCCGCACCGGGCACCACGAGTCCCTTTGTGGGCTACTTCACTGCCACGACCTGGGAATGGATGCCGCTCGAGGCCAAGGTCATCGCGCTCGAAGGCGGCACGCGCCGGCTGCTGCTCGTGCACATCGAGATGGTGGGTGTCTCGACCGAAGTACGGCATGCCATGGCCGACGTGCTGCGGCAGCGCACGGGGGTCGACTGGAGCGACGCCATCATCATCGGCGCCACGCACACCCACGCCGGGCCTGGGCGACTCAGTTCGCACCCGACCTACTCGCTCGCGCAGGACATCTTCTGGCCCCAGTTCTTCGATCGCATCACGGCGTTTCTGGCCGATCTCTCCATCCAGGCCATGGCGAGCTGGCAACCCGGCCGCTTCGGCTACACCGTTCTCGATAACAACGACCTCGGCAACGATCGGCGCTGCGAGACCCCCGAGATGATGACGGGACGCATGCCGCTCCTGCGCTTCGATGACGCGGCCGGCAACGTGCTCGCGGTGGCCCTCTCGTATCCGATGCACGGCACGGTGTTCGGCGCCGACGACCACGTGCTGTCCGGCGACGCCCCGGGCGGCATCAAGTACAAGCTCCAGGAACAGTTCGACCGCTACGTCCCGGTGCTCGTGTTCAACAGCTGGGGCGGTGACGTGTCGCCGGCCGACTGGTCCAGCGCCGGTGCCGACCCGGAGGGCATTCGTGGCGGCCAGTCGCGCTGCGAAGCGCTTGGCAACCGCGCGGCCGGCATCGTCATTCCGGCCCTCGAACAGATCGTCACGCGCGCCGACGTTACGGTCGACAGTCTCAGCGCCGACGTCGAATTCTCCATCCAAGCCATGGGCTACGACCCCGACGAATGGCCGTACGCGAACGGCGCCCTGTTCTGCGGCGGCTCGGTCGACTCGGTGTGCTTCGGCGAAGGCGATCCGCCCAACCCGCAGGACCTCATCGATGGCTGCGGGCGGGTCGAGTCGTCACGCGCCATCACGTTCTCGTCCATCGGCGTGGCGCGCATCGGGGACCTCGCGCTGGCCGCCTTCCCCGGCGAGCCGTGCACGCAGATCGGGCTCAACGTGCTCGCGGGCCTCGCCACGGCGAGCGGGCAGAGCGACGGCATGTTCATCGGCTACGCGCAGGACTACTGCGGCTACAGCGAGACCTACGAAAACTGGTGGCTCGGCGGCTACGAGACGAACGGTGCCGTCTGGGGGCCGCTCCAGGGCGACTACCTGACGAGCGAGGTCGCGGCGCTTGCGCAGCGTCTCTTCCATCCCGAGGAGCCGGCCGGCGGCCACCCCGTCCCGCGGCCCGACTTCCCGCTGCCCGCCCACGTCGGCCAGGACCACCAGACCGAGCCCTCCACCGAAGTGGCCACTGTCGTGACCGACGTGCCCGCCACGGTCGACCGCGGGCGCGCCGTCACCTTCACGTTCACGGGCGGCGACCCCTGGCTCGGCGCGCCCCTGGTCATCGTCGAGCAACTCGACGGCGACACGTGGCGCCCCTTCCTGCGCCGCAACGGCACGCCGCTCGGCAACGACGCCTACGAGATCGAAACCCGCCTCGACACGGAGCCGGCCTTCGGGCGCAATCCGCGCTATACGCCGCGGCAGTTCCGCTGGACCGTGGTGCTGCCGACGGCCCGCCGTGAGCCCTCGACCACGCCGCCGCCGACCGGCACGCTGCGGTTCCGGGCCGTTGGGTTGGCGCGTGTCGGCGAGGTCGACGAGCCGTTCGAGGTCACGTCGCTGCCCTTCGCCATTCTCGACGAGCCGCCGCGCCCGGAAGGCGCTCCGGCCGCCGTGCCCCTCTCGCGGCCCGCGACCCAGGCGGCCAACGCGCGTTGACGCGGCGCGTCTTTTTTGCCTGGTATCTCCTTCATGACAATGCTAACATCCGCCGCCGGCATGGAACCGGGACGTTTCGACCAAGAGGGCAGGGGGCTCTACGGGGGGTTGCCGGGGCGGCGCGTGTACCGCGTCGCTTGGCGCGCGCTCATCCATCCGGCCTTCGTGCACCTCAATGCCCCTGACGACCGCGCGGCGGCGGCCCTCGATGCCCTGCGCCGCCGCCCGCTGCACGTCGAGCTGGGCTTCGGCCGGCCCCATTTCCTGCGCGAGATGGCGGTGCGCTTCCCGGATGTTCACTTCCTCGGCGTCGAGACACGCCGGAAGTGGTGTGAGCAGTTGCTCGACTACATCGACCGCAGCGGGGTCACGAACGTGTCCGTAGCGCACGGCGACGCGCGCGCGCTCCTGCCGGCCTTGCCCGACGGCTGCGTGCAGGCGTTCTACGTGCATTTCCCCGATCCCTGGCCGAAGGCGCGCCACCATCATCGCCGCGTGGTCAGCCCCGACAGCCTCGACCTGCTGGCGGCCAAACTCGAACCGGGTGGGCGGGTGGTCCTCAAGACCGACGTCCCCGGCTACGTTGCGCTCATCGACGAGTGCTTCGGCGCGCATCCCCTGTTCGCGCCCGGCGACCCCGAGGTGGTTGCTGCCCTGCCGCGGAGCCACCGCGAAAAGAAGTGCATCGAGGTGCGCACACCCTACTTCGCGCGCATTTTCGTCCGACGGGAAGCCCCCGCCGCACGTTCCCAAAACGGAGAGTAGACCCCATGTTCTCGGTCACCGGCATCGTCATGACGGTTCTCATCGCCGTGGCGCTGGCAGTCTTCGCCAACAGCGTCTGGGTGCGCATCCAACTGCTCTCGGCCGGCCGCTCGGTCGTGCGCTGGGACAGCGTCTGGAAGCGCATCGACGCCATGCTGCTCTACGCCGTGGGCCAGAAGCGCATGTTCAAAGACCCGGCGCCGGGCCTCATGCACGCGCTCATCTTCTGGGGCTTCCTCATCCTGCTGTTGCGCAGCATCTCGCTCATCGGCTCGGCGTTCACGGCCGACATGACGTGGTCGGTATTCTTTTTCAGCGAGCCGCTCTCGCACGCCTACACGCTGCTCAAGGACCTCACCGAGGTTGCCGTCACGTGCATGATCCTGCTCGCCTACTACAGGCGCTGGGTCATCAAGCCCGCCCGCATCAAGCAGTCGCGCGACGCCGAGTTCATCCTCGCCATGATCCTGTCGCTCATGATCACCGACTTCCTGCTCGACGGCGCCCACATTCTCCACTGGGCCGACCCGAGCCTGGCCGCGACGCCAACGGGCCTCGAAGTGGCCGGCGAAGTGCCCTACGCCATCGTCGGCAACGCCGTGGCGTGGGTATACGCCCAACTCGGCATGGACTCCGGCACGGCCTTCGTGGTGTTCCACGTGTTCTTCTGGCTGCACATCGGCATCCTGTTGTTCTTCCTCAACTATCTGCCGCACTCCAAGCACATGCACGTCATCACGGCGGTGCCCAACGTCTTCCTGCGCAACCTGAAGCCGGGCTATCCGCTCGAAACCCCCTCCAACCTCGAAGCCGAATTCGAAAAGCCCGAACCTGTCATCGGCGCGGCCAAGATCGAGCACTTCACCTGGAAACAGATGCTCGACCTGCTCACGTGCACCGAGTGCGGCCGTTGCTCGGTCAACTGTCCGGCGCACCTCACCGGCAAGCCGCTCAATCCGCGACAGCTCACCGAAGACCTCAAACACCACCTGTACCACGAGGAAGGCCGGCTGCTCGCCAACGTTCGCAAGCAGCGTGCGGCGAGCGCGGCGGCGGCTTCGAGCGGCAGTTCCGAAGCCGAGGCTGCCGAGGCGGCGCCGTCCGAACGCGATCTCATGACCGACGCCAACCCTGAAGCCGTCTGGGCCTGTACCACCTGCCGTTCGTGCGAAGAAAACTGCCCGGTGTTCATCGAGTACGTCGACAAGGTGGTGGCCCTGCGGCGCAACGCCACCATGATGCAGTCCGAGTTTCCGAAAGAACTCGGCACGTGCTTCAAGAACCTCGAAAACAAGAGCAACCCCTGGGGCATGCCCATGGGGCAGCGCGCCGACTGGGTTCAGGACGCCAAGGACAGCGCCGGCAACCCCATCCCCGTGCCCATCATGGCCGAACTCAGCGAAGAGGAGCGCAGCCAACTCGACTTCCTCTGGTTTGTCGGCTGTGCGGGTTCGTTCGACGACCGCGCGCGGCGCGTCACGCTGGCCATGGCGCGCATCCTCCACAAGGCCGGCATCCGCTACGCCATCCTCGGCACCGAGGAAGGCTGCACCGGCGACACGGCGCGGCGGCTTGGCAACGAATACCTCTACCAGACCATGGCGGCGGCCAACATCGAGGTCTTCAACGGCTACGGTGTCAAGCGCATCATGGTCACCTGCCCGCACTGCTACCAGACGCTGGCGAACGAGTACCCCGACCTCGGCGGGCGCTACGAGGTCATCCACCACGGCGTCCTGCTCAAGCAGTTGCTCGACGAACGCCGCATCACGCTGACCGGTGAGAGCAAGACGCTCTTCACCGTCCACGACTCCTGCTACCTCGGCCGCTACAACGGCATCTACGAGCCGCTGCGCGACATCGTGCACGCGGTCCAGGGAACCGAAATCCGCGAAGTCGAACGCAGCCGCGAGAACGGCATGTGCTGCGGCGCGGGCGGCGGCCTGTTCTGGCGCGAAGAGGCGGGCAGCGAACGTATGAACCGGCTCCGCGTCGACCAACTCGTCTCCTCGGGGGCCTCACGCATCGCCGCGGCCTGCCCCTTCTGCCTGGTCATGTTGCGTGACGGCATCGCCGATCGGGGCAAGGAAGAAGAAGTGAAGGCCCTCGACCTCGCCGAGATCGTGGCGCAGAACCTGGCCGACTGACGTTCGTCAGCCCCCGCGCGGCGTCCTGCCCGCGCCCTTCGCGCCCTCCCGAAACTCAGACCCGCTCAAGCGCTGAGCCTCCGCTGCCCCGTCTGTCCCGCTGCGTCAGGCGGCGCGGGACACGAGCGCCTGTCCTGCTCCTGCCTGCCCTTTCGTCGCGCCCACCAGCCGCGAGGGCGCCTTTCCCGCCATCGCACGGGGCAAACGCCCCTGGGTCCGGGGCGCGGACGACGCGTGGGCAGGGACGACGGCGCCGTGCGACCGGCGCCGCAACCGGCGGGGGTCCGACTGCGCTCCCTCGGGGGCTGCCACTGCAGCAGGCAGCCGGCGTGCGGAGGGCATGCCAGAAGGTGCGGGCAGCGACCGGAGGGTAGGGGATCGGCCAGAACGGCCGTGCTTGGCGCGGGGCCGGGGCGGGTGCGAAGCCAAGAAAAACGCCGGGGGACCTGACGCCATGGCGCCGGGTCCCCCGGATGCGTTCAGCCGCCCGTCAGGCGGACGGAACTAGCGGTCGATGCAGGTGATGTCGGGGCAGCAATCGGTGCCGGCCACGCCACCGACACAGTCGGAGTCGAGGTCGCACGGGCACCACTTGTCGCAGTGGCCGTCGGCGCCGCAGGGGAACATGCCGGCGCCGCATTCGTTGTCGTTCGGGCAGGGCTGAATGACGGTTTTGCCGTTGTTCGTGTAGATCTGGGAATCGGCAAGGCCCGTCTCGGTGCATTTGTACGCCGGCTCGCAGATGGCGGCGTCGGTGTCCCAGTCGCACTTGCCATTGGAGGAGCCGCCGTCGAAGCCGAGGGCCACGAGGTTGTCCTCATCGAGGCTCTTGCAGTCGGGGTCGTACATGCAGGTCCAGTCGCAGTTGCTGTCGGCCGCGCCTTCCCAGCACGCCTGGCTGCTGTACGTGCACGTCGGCCCACCGCCGTTGCCGGTGTCGGCGTTGACGATGGTGTCGGCATCGGCCGCGTCTTCGGCTTCGCAAGCCATGAAACCGAGCGACAGCGCCATGACCACGGTCAACAACTTCAACGCGTTCTTCATCGAGCTACCTCCTTGACGTTGTTCCGGGCGCTGGCACTCGCACAGGCCCGCTATTGCCACCCCGGGGCCTCGTGGCGGCGGGGCGAAACCTCTTCTTGGGCATCCCTGCCTCGGGCTGCCGCCCCGAAGCGAGCCGCGCCGGCTCGTCAGCCTCTCGCGGCAAGGATTCCCGGGTCTGTCAACGCGTTCGCCTGGCAGCGCCCCAATTGGACACCGCATAACCAACAGCGAACACGACAGGCGCGATACTAAGAGGTTGATGGCAGCACGTCAAGCCTTGCCCGCCGGGAGGTGCCCGCGGGCCCGTGGCTGGCCGGGTTGCCGGACATCCGGAGCCAGAGTTGTGCCGCCCGAAGCCCGCCTCTCGCCGCGCAGAGCGCGTCCCGCGCGCCAGGCTCAGCGACAACGGTCGAGCCGCGGGTCGCCCGCGGCATGGCATTTGGCGCACGCCCGTTCGTTGCGGGCCCGGAGCGCGCGGCACTGCTGCGTGAAGCCGTCGGGATGCGTCCGTGCCGGCGCGCGCATGAGGCCGGCGCCATCCGCCCGGTGGCAGGCGGTGCAGTCTCGTTCGGCGTGGCAGGCGACGCAGGCGCGAACGTTGCGTTGCGCCTGAGCGCCGTGGCGGTTTGTGGCCGCAAGCCCGCTCCGGTCGGCCCAATCGGCCGGATGGTGGCGCATACCTTCCGGGAAGCCGGGGTTTCCGACGCGAGCGACCCCGGTACGCCGATGACACGTGAGACAGAAAGACTGACCACGGTGGCACGCGTCACAGTTGGGTTCGTTGCGGCGGGCCGCGGCCGGGTGGAGCAGCATCCAGTCGTTCGGGTGGATGGCGCGCGGCTTCGCAATGCCCGCGTGGCAGGCCTCGCAGGCTTCGTCGGCGTGGCAGTTTGCGCAGTGGTTTCGCGCGCGCCGCGCCTTGGCTCCGTGCGCGCGCAGCAGGTCGGGCCCGTGCGCGTCGTCGTAGACCCGGCCGCTCGGCTTCAGCAGCCCGCTCGGCAGGCGCGTGCGGACCCGCCCCGCGGCATCCCGCAGGTGACACGTGCGGCAGCTGGCCGGCGCCTTGCGGCCGTCGTGACAGCGCAGGCAAGTCGGCATGCGCGGCAGACTGTTTTCGCGGCTGGCGAGGGCCGTCCGCTCGACGCCCGGATGGCACGTGGCGCAGCTCGCACCGCGGCCGGCGTGGGCGGCGTGACTGAACACCAGGTAGGCGGCGGGCACGTCGACGGGTTCCGGCGGGTGCTCGACGGTGATCCGCTCGACGGCACCCGTGGCTCCGGGCTTGAGGCGTGGCGGGGTCGCGGCCGCCGCGTAGGACGGGTGGCATCGGCCGCAGAGCGCCGGCGCGTCGGCTGCCGTGGGGGCGGCAACGGCGTGGCAGCGGACGCAGTGGGCCTCGTCGGGCAGCAGGCGGTCGCCGACCCGCGTGCTGAGCGCGGCGCCCGAGTGGCAGGCAAGACAGGGCTCGGTCGCGTGGCCCGCGTGTGAGAAGCGCAACGCGACGGACTCGTCGGGGTAGATGACCGGCGATGGCGGCACGGCGACCGCCGCGCCGTCGCCCGCCCCCGTCCCCAATGCGGGAACGGTGGCCCCGACGAGCGCCAACGCCAGCGCGGCCGCAAAGCGCGCGCCCCGTGCCCACGGCCTGCTGTTGCCGTTGCGATTCACGTGCGCCTCAGAAGCCGGCCCCGAGGTCCGCGACAAGCATGACCCGGGTCGACGCCTCCAGAAAACGGTTGAAGTTCTGTTCGACAAGCCCGTGAAACACCGCCACGTCGCGCACCCGCAGGCGCAGGCCGGCCTCGAACCCGTACGACTGGCCGTGCTGGCGCTCCTGGAGGGGGTCGCTGAAGTCGATGAAGGTGAAACGGCCCTCGACGCCGAGCCAGTCGCCCGGCACGTCGTAGTCCGACGAGACGTCGAGCAGCGTCCGGTCGCCGCCACTGCCGGATTCGCGCGCAAACTCCGCCTGTACGGCGCCGCGGGGCGAGAAGTCCCAGCGCACGCCGGCGCGGAAGCCGAGACCCTCCCGGCCGCCTGCGAAGTTGCGCGGCCCGTCGTCGTCGCCCACCTGGACGAGCAGCGCGCCGTGCAGCCACAGGGTCGGTAGCAGCTGCCCCGCAACGTCGAGCGAGACGTCGTGCTGCGGCCGCACATCGAAGACGTTGAAGATGGAGTCGGCCCGGAAACTCGGGTGTTGGTAGCGCCAATCGAGTTGGATGTCGAGGTCGCGGTGCGGGCTCACGCCCACCCCGGCCGTGCCGAACTCCGTGCGGGCGTTGCAGAAGTCGAACACGAAGTCGCCCGCGAGGCGCAGGCGCTCGAACAGGCGCTGGGAGCCGGAAAGCGCCACGACCTCGCGGTCGACGCTGCCGGCGCTGTCAAAGCGGCGGTACGCCAGCCGCAGCGTCGAGTTCCGCAGCCCCGTCAGGAAGCCCGCAAACCCCCACACGACGGTCGTGCGCTCGTCCCCCTCGGTGCCGTCGAGTTCGAAGGCCGTGTCGGTTACGGGCCCGAGCGCGTTCTTGGCCTCGATGCCTGCAATCGCCTCGACGCCGAAGTAGTACGGCGTGCGGACGGTCACGTCGACGCCGTCGTAGAGCAGCAGCCCTTCGGGATCGATGCGCCAGCGGCGGCCGGCGCCGATCTCGGTGTAGGGCAGCCACTCGCGGGCCACGACGTAGGCATGCAGGATCTGGAGCCGGTGGTTCTGCAGCCCGGCAATGGCCCTTTCGTCGGCTTCGCCCACGCCGAAATCGGAGTCCCAGCGGAGTTGCGACGCGACGAAGAGTCGGTTTTGCCCATCGCCGAGAATGTCGCTCACGTCGAGGCCGAGCGCCTGCTGGATGCGGCGTCGATTGAGGATGTCGCGCGCCGCGGTGCGCTGTTGGTAGGCCTGAGCCGTCGTCTGCGCGTGCACGCGGAAGTCGACCGCGGTTGCCTCGCCGTTCGCCAGGGCAAGGGCGAGGAGCCCGAGGCCCAGCCGCAAGACCCGCGTTGCTATCCCGCCGAATCCGAGCGTCACGGTCCCTCTCGCGCAGGGTGGCCCCGCAGCGAAGCACCAAGCGGACAATCCGGGACGAAGACTATCTTTCCGGCCCGGCGCCGGTCAAACGCGGCGCCGGCCTCCTCGTCGCGCAGTCTGGCTCTGGCCGGGGTAGAGCCAGAGCGTTTTGTGGCGGGCCGTGAACGGGAGGGCGGCACGCTCGTTGGCGGCTTCGATGTCGTCGAGGGACGCGCCGTTTTCGATGGCCTCGCGCCAACTTGCCGTGCCGGCCAGCAGGTCGATGGCCAGCCGGTCGGAGCGGAACTCGTACGGTTCGGTCCGCCAGGCGAAGTGCCGCGGCCACAGGTCGTGCAGCGCCTTGAGTGCGGCGAGGCCGAGCCGCAGCGGGCGAAAAGCCTGACGGTCGACGACGTGCACTTCGGCACCGCCACATACCTGCCCCGCGTACTTGTGGAACGTGGGCCGAAAGCGCGTCGCACGAAAGCGTGCGCCGGGCACGCCGAGGGCCTCGAGGCGCTCGACGAGCCCGAACGGGTCGACGAACGGGGCGCCGAACCACTCGAACGGATGCGTCGTACCGCGTCCCTCGGAGACGTTGGTGCCTTCGATGAGGCACATGCCCGGGTAGACCGCCGCCGTTTGCAGCGTGGGCATGTTGGGCGATGGCGCCACCCACGGCAGGCCCGTCTCGTCGAACCAGGCCGCGCGTTGCCAGCCGCGGAGCGGCACGACGGTCAGGTCGACGTCGAGGCCGCGTTCGGCCGCGAAGAAGCGGGCCAACTCCCCGAGTGTGAGCCCGTGGCGGACCGGCAGGGCGTGGCGTCCGACGAAGGAGCGACAGGCCGGCTCGACCACGTTGCCCTCCGTGTGTAGCCCGCCGAGGGGATTGGGCCGGTCGAGCACGAACACGGCGAGCCCGAGCCGGGCGCATGCGACCAGGGCGTGATCGAGCGAGTAGGCGAAGGTGTAGTAGCGGCAGCCGATGTCCTGCAGGTCGACGACGAGGCCGTCGAGACCCGCCAAAGCGGCCGCGGTAGGTTCGAGCGACGCCTCGGCACTGCCGTAGAGGCTGTGCACCGGGAGGCCGCTCATTGGCTCGATCTCGTCGGGGACGCCTTCCATGTCCTGGTGCGTGCCCCACAGTCCGTGCTCGGGCGCAAAAAGCGCCGCAAATCGGGCGCAGCCCTGCCGCGGGAGCGCCACGAACGCCGCCTCGAGTCCCGGGCCCACGCTGGCCCCGTGACACAGCAGCCCGAGCCGGGCGGTCGGGGGCAGGCGGACGTCGCCCGCCAGGACGCGGGCGAGTCCCGTTTGCACGGCGCACGTCACGGGCGGCGGCGGTGCAGCGCCTCGGCGGCCTCGCGCGCGCAGGCGTCGCAGAAGCCGAAGCGCTCGCGCAGCGTTTGCAGGGAGCGCCGGGCGTCTTCTCGATCGGAGGGCTGAAGCGCGCCCGACTCGCCGCGCAGGGTGCGCAGCACGTTGAGGCGGCGAGCATCGACCGTCTCGCGCTGCCCTTCGTAGTAGGATTCGCGGAGTGTATCGAAGAGTTTGGGGAAGAGATCGGGGTATACGACCGGTTCGCCGGGATGGTCGATGCGCTGGGCGGCGATGTCGCGGATGACCCGCTCGCGAAACGCCTGCTCGGAGCCGGGCGCCACCTGGAACTTGCGTTCCATCTCGGCCAGGAAGCGTTGGTCGGGGGGCTCGTGCTTGCCCGTCAGCGGGTTCAGCTGCTTTTCGCCCTGCAGCAGGTGCCCGAGCGTGGACACGTAGCGCTGGAACAGCAGTGCGTACTCGGCTTCGCCGACGAGCCCCATGGCGTCGCGGAACTCGCGGTCGATGAGGTCGAGGTAGACGTCCTGAACCTGCGCGACGAAGGCCCGGTGGTCGAAAAACGGCCCCGCGGGGTCGGTCTGCAGGAAGTCGTACACCGACGGGTCGCGCACCAGGCGTTCGAGTTCGGCGAGCACCGCGAGCGGCGACAGGCACGGGAAAGCCGGGTCCTGGGCCGCGTTGAGCAGGATGAACTTCATCTCGCGGGGCGAGGCGCCGAGAGAGCCCTCGTAGTCGGGGTCGTCTTGGCCGGCCGCGATGAGGTCGGGGATGAGGGCCCGTAGCCGTCCCCGCCGGTCGGCAGGCATCCAGCGCGGTTCCTGCCCGAGCGCGTAGAGCTGCGCCTTCTCGAGCGGCGTCAACTTGGCCACGACTTCGCGGTCGGGCGGCGGGACGGCATCGGGCGGAACCGGCTTCATTCGCGTGAGTACGGCCCAGAGCGCGGTCATGTCGGTCGTGTGCGGGGCCACGTGCTTGTGCTTGACCGTGTCGCGCACATGGTCGGTGTAGATTTGCTGTTCGGCCTTGTAGGAGCGCAGGTAGGGCACGCGTACGAGTTCGATGCGCCCCTTGAACGACGGGAAGTCGGGCATGGTCTTGAAGGCGCTCAGGTGCTTCTCGTTGGAACTGCCGATGAACACGAGATCGAGGTACAGGATGCAGTTCGGCAGCGCGACGTTGCTCTTTTCGCACGTGGCGAGCAGGTACTTGAACGCCTCGACGGGGCGCTTCAGCAGGTCGTTGTATTCGATGAGCCCGCGGTTGGCGTCGACGAGATCGCCGCCGGGTTCGAAGAGCGTCACGTTTCGTAGCGAACTCGGCAGGTTTTCGAGCGTCCGGTCCATCGTGATCTGCCGCACGGTGGCGTCGACGTGCATCTGCGGCTCGACGGTCACGATGCCTTGCCGGTAGCGGCGCGAGATGAAGAACCGCTCGACCTGAACGTGCTGCAGGACGCGCTCGTAGTCGCCCTGGTACGAGCGCAACAGCGCCTCGAACACGTCGCGGCTCTTGGGGGATAGCCCGCCATACAGCAGGGCGTCGGCGGGCTCGAAGGGCCCTTCGAGTCCGAGCGCGGCGACCCGTTCGCGCAGGATGCGGGCGCGTTGGTCGCGGGGCAGGAGCAGCAGCGGATGATCGCGCAGCGGGCTCGTGAGCTGCACGTCGATTTCTTTGTCCTCGAGGTAGGCGTACGACAGCAGCGGGCCATGCGGCCGGTCATCTTCGCCGAATCCGAGCGGCTTCTTCGCGATGCGGGCGCTCGGGAAGATCCAGTTGAAGCGGTAGAGGGCGCCCTCGTCCTGGCGCGAGTAGTGGCTCAGCGCCCGCGCCAGGCAATCGACGATGCGCGACTTCGCCGAGCCGTTGGGGCCGTGGAGCAGGATCAGCCGGTTGACGCGCCCCTCGCGCACGAAGTTCTTGATGATGCGGTGGATTTCGGCCTGGCAGGCCTCCTGACCGACGAGTCGGTCGCGCCCCTGCTCGAACGGCGTGTCGAACAACCGGTAGCGGGTGCGCTTGCCCGCGGGGTCGAGCACCTCTTCGGTGCCGAAGTATTCGACCGCGTCGAGCAGATACTGGGCCGCGTTGCGCGCGTGCGTCTGCGGGGCGGCCGAGAAGAGTTCGAAGTACTCGGCGAACGAAAGGACGCGGCGGTTCACGACGAACGTGCGTCTGACGTCGGCCGCCAGATCGTGGAGCAGTTTCGTGGCGGGCATGCGCGGGCATCCTTCCGTCGGGTGGGGGAGTGCGAGGTCAGCGAACCGTCACGGCGGCTTCGAGCGCCCGGTCGCGGACGATGTGGCAGGCGCTCGCCGTGCAGACCGAGAACGAAGCGAGCACGGTGACGGGCCCGTTGCCGGCCCGCAGCGCGCGCACCGGCCAGCGCAAGACGGCCTGCGCTTCCGACTCGGCCAGGGACGAATCCCCCTTGCGAACCTTGGGTTTTAGCGATTCAACGGCCGCTCCGGGGGCAGGCTTGGCCCGGAAGGCCGTCGGGTACTCGACGTTCCATTTCAGCCCCGCGGCCGGGCGCAGCGTGAACGTGACGACACCCTCGGCGCCGGCCGCGAGCGGCGGGGCCTCGACCGACACCGAAAACAGCGCGGCCGGGTCGCCGGAGGCCTCGGGGCCTTGCGCATCGGCCGTCTTCTTCTCGCAGCCGCCAACGAGCAGGCCGAGGGCCACGACGAGCGCCAGCAGCCGCGCCACGATTCGCGGCGCGCGCCGTTGGGCCGTGCTTCGCGCGAGCGGCCACCGGGGGCGGTTATGGGCAGAACCGAGAGCCAAGCGGCAAGTCTGGAAACGCATCCCTTTTCTCCGTGACCGCCCAGCCCGCGACGGCGGCCGTCCCCGATGTACCAGAAGCACGCGGGGCGTGCAAACCCCGCCGACAAGCCCGCCGGGCTTGAAAACGTGGCCGGCGCGGCGCTCTTGACGGGCGAGCGACGAGAGACGACAATCGCGCCCGTTTCGGGTGCTGCGCGCCGCGCACATCCAGCGGGGGTCCGGTGGCGCTTTCCTCTACCACAACGCGTGTGCTCGTCACCATCGGGGTGTTTGTCGCGGGCTTTGGCGTGGGCCTGGGGCTCGTGCTGCTCATCGCCGGACGCATGGCCCCCGCACCGCCCGCGGCCCAGCCCGCCGCGGCACCCGCTGCGGTCGCAGAGCCCGCCGCACCACCTGCGGCGCCTGCCGGTGCCGCTGCCGTGGCCGCTCCCGATGCAGGCAGCCCCTCTGACGTCGCCAGCCCCGGGGCCGCGGCTGCGCCCTCCCCGGCGGGTGGCGCTGCCGAGGTCACGCTCGATCCCGTCGAGACCCCGCCGGCCGCCGCCGCCGCCGCCCCCGCGGCTCTGCCGCCCGACGCTCCCTGGTGGCAGCGCGCGGTGGGGCACGAATGCCGCGTGGTCCTGGGGCGCGTGAACGTCCTCCAGATTCGCGACGGCTCCCTCACCCCCGACGCCGTCGTCGACTGGCAGCGCGATTTTGGCAACCGGCCCAAGGCCGGCCGGCTCGTGGCTTCCGACCGGCCCAAGGTCCTCGTGCACGCCGTGGCACTCGATAGCGAAGGGCTGCCCATCGCAGCCGAGATTACGTCTCGCGGGGCGGGCGCCGAGATTCGTGGCGTGATCTGCCTGCGCATCGGCACCCAGAACATCCAGCTCGAACCCATCGACTGAGAGGCTGCGAGAAAATCCCCGTCCTGCTGCTGCGGCCCTGCCGGTCGTCTGCTGCGTCCCGGGGACTCCCGAAACTCTGCGCCGTATCCATGGATACGCCTCGGGTTTCGTGCCCCCCGTTTCTCGCATTCGTTCCGGCAGGGACGCGCCTCGCGACGAACGTCGACATCCTCACAGCCACTGAGTCCGCCCGCAGCCGGTCGTCCACCGGCCTGGTTCAGGCGGCGGCCGGCCTGGCGCGTCGAGGGCGTGAGCGGCGCTACTCGGCGGGTGGCAACGGCAGGGCCGCCCGCAGCACTTCATCCATGTGCTCGACGAGCAGGATGCGCAGCCCCTTGCGCACGTTGGCGGGAATGTCTTCGAGATCGCGACGGTTCTCGGCCGGTGCGATGACGGTTCTGACGCCCGCGCGATGGGCGGCGAGCACCTTCTCCTTGAGGCCCCCCACCGGGAGCACGCGCCCGCGCAGTGTGATCTCGCCTGTCAGGGCCACGTCGCGGCGCACGGGCACGTGGCTGAGCGCCGAGGCGAGGGCCGTGGCCATGGTGATACCCGCCGACGGACCGTCTTTGGGGATGGCCCCCTCCGGGCAGTGGATGTGGATGTCGACGTGCTGGTAGAAGCCCTTTTTCAGGCGCAGCGTTTCGGCCCGTGAGCGCACGTAGGAAAGTGCCGCCTGAGCCGATTCCTGCATGACGTCGCCTAGTTTCCCCGTGATTGTGAGTTTGCCCTTGCCTTCGAGGACCGAGACCTCGGTGGCGAGCAGATCGCCGCCCGTCAGCGTCACAGCCAGCCCCAGGCACAGGCCGACCTGGTCCTGCTCTTCGGTCTGGCCGTAGCGGAATTTCGGCGGCCCGAGGTAGCGTGCGACCCGCGCCGGCGTGACCTGCACGCGGATGTGCTTGCCCTGGCGCAAGACCTCGCGGGCCACTTTGCGCGCGATGGCCGCGATCTCGCGTTCGAGGTTGCGCACGCCGGCCTCGCGCGTGTAGCGGTGGATGAGCAGTCGCAGCGCACTCTCGCGGAAACGAACGTCGACGTCGGCAAGTCCGTTGGCCTCGCGCTGCTTCGGCACGAGGTAGTTCTGGGCGATGTGGAGCTTGTCGTATTCGGTGTAGCCCGACAGCTCGATGATCTCCATGCGATCCTGTAGGGGGATCGGGATGTTGTGGAGGTTGTTGGCGGTCGTGATGAACATCACGCGCGACAGGTCGTAATCGAGGTCGAGGTAGTGGTCGTTGAAGGCCTGGTTCTGCTCCGGGTCGAGCACCTCGAGCAGCGCCGAGGCCGGGTCGCCGCGGAAGTCGGCGTTCATCTTGTCGATTTCGTCGAGCAGAAACACGGGGTTGCTCGTCCCTGCCGTGCGCAGTCCTTGGAGGATCTTGCCCGGCATGGCCCCGATGTAGGTGCGCCGATGGCCGCGGATCTCGGCCTCGTCGCGCACGCCGCCGAGCGATACGCGCACGTACTTGCGCCCCGTGGCCCGCCCGATGGATCGGGCAAGCGACGTCTTACCCACACCCGGCGGGCCAACGAAACAGAGGATGGGCCCCTTCATCCGGCCAACGAGCGACTGGACCGCCAGGTACTCGAGAATGCGCTCCTTGGCGCGCCTCAGCCCGTAGTGATCTTCGTCGAGCAGCCGTTCGGCCTCGGCGAGGTCGATGCTGTCCTTGCTGGCGAAGTTCCAGGGGAGCGCCAGGATCCAGTCGATGTAGTTGCGCATGACCGTCGCCTCGGCGCTCATGGGCGAGGTCAGCTTCAGCTTGTGCAGCTCGCGGCGTGCGCGGACCTTGGCTTCCTTCGACATGTTCTTGCGCCGAATCTGTTCGTCCAATTCGGCGATTTCGTTCTTGAAGTCGTCGCGCTCGCCCAATTCCTTCTGGATGGCGGTCATCTGCTCGTTGAGCAGGTACTCCTTCTGCGTGCGCGCCATCTGCTTCTTGACGCGCGAGCGGATGCGCTTCTCGACGAGCAGGATTTCGAGCTCGGCGTGGAGCAGCCCGTTCAACTTCTCAAGCCGCTCGCACGGCCCGACGAGTTCGAGCAGCGCCTGCTTGTCACGCACCTTGAGCGCCAGGTGGCCGGCCACGGCGTCGGCGAGCCGCCCCGCCTCTTCGATGTTGGCCACGGTCAGCAGCGCCTCGGGCGGCACGCGCTTGCCGAGCCGCACGTACTGCTCGAACGTCTCGCGCACGCTCCGCATCAGCGCCTCGGCCTCGACGGCGGGCCTCTCGGTGCCGGCGTCGAGCGGCCGCCAGCGGCAGAGCAGTGCCGGTTCGTAGGCCTCATAGCTCTCGACGTGCACGCGCGTCTGCCCCTCGACGAGCAGTTTGATTGTGGCGTCAGGCAGTTGCAGTGTGCGAATGACCTTGCAGAGCGTGCCAACGTCGTGCAGGTCCTCGGGCGCCGGATCGGGGGTGTCGGGGTGGCGTTGCGTCACGACGACCAGGACGTCGCCCGCGGCGGCCGCCGCTTCGACCGCCGCAACGCTCCGTGGACGGCCCACGAACAACGGCAGCACTTGCTGCGGGAAGACCACCATGTCGCGAAGCGGGACGACCGGGGTCTGGACGTCCCCCGGCCCGGCCAGTTTGACGGTGTCGCTCATGCGCGGTTTCCGGTGTGACGACGATGCGTTAGAGGTGCGTTCGCGGGTCGTGGGCTAGGCCGTTTCCTGGCGTTCCTTCTCGTAGACGAGCAGCGGCTCGCCTCCCGAGGCGATCGCGTCCGCGTTGAGGACCACTTCCCGGACCCCATGCTTCGAAGGCAGTTCGTACATGATGTCGAGCATGGCGTTTTCGAGTATGGAACGCAGACCGCGGGCCCCGCTCTTGCGCTCGACAGCCTTCTGCGCGATGGCCTTGAGGGCGTCGGGCGTGAACGTCAGTTTGGACCCGTCCAACTCGAGCAGCTTCTGGTACTGCTTGACGAGCGAGTTGCGCGGCTCGGTGAGGATGCGGACAAGCGCTTCTTCGGTCAGTTCATGCAGACTCGCGATGATGGGCACGCGGCCCACGAATTCGGGAATCATACCGAACTTCAACAGGTCCTCCGGTTGGACCTGCGAAAGCACTTCACCGATGGGCCGCTCGGTGCGGCGTTCGACGTTGGCGCCGAACCCGAGGCTCTTGGACCCGACGCGGCGTTCGATGATCTTTTCGAGCCCGTGAAAGGCCCCGCCGCAGATGAAGAGGATGTTCGTTGTGTCGACGCGCAGGAAGTCTTGCTGCGGGTGTTTGCGTCCGCCCTTCGGGGGCACGTTGGCCATGGTGCCCTCGATGATTTTCAGCAGCGCCTGTTGCACGCCCTCGCCGCTCACGTCGCGCGTGATGGACGGGTTTTCGCTCTTGCGTGCGACCTTGTCGATTTCGTCGATGTAGACGATGCCTCGCTGCGCCGCCTCGACGTCGTAGTCGGCGTTTTGCAGCAGGCTGACGATGATGTTCTCGACGTCTTCGCCCACGTAGCCGGCTTCGGTCAGGGTCGTGGCATCGGCCATGGCAAACGGCACGCGCAGGATGCGCGCCAACGTCTGGGCGAGCAGCGTCTTGCCGCAGCCGGTGGGCCCGAGCAGCAGGATGTTGCTCTTCTGCAACTCGACCGGGTCGCCGCGTTCGGGGTCGGACTCGATACGCTTGTAGTGGTTGTACACCGCCACCGACAGGGTCTTTTTCGCACGCTCCTGCTCAATGACGTATTCGTCGAGAACCTGACGGATTTCGCGCGGTTTTGGCAGGGAGTGCAGCCCCGGCTGGCGCTCGTCCTTCTCGATTTCTTCGGCGATGATGTCGTTGCACAACCCGATGCACTCGTCGCAGATGTACACCGTCGGGCCCGCGATGAGCTTCCGGACTTCCTTCTGGCTTTTGCCGCAGAACGAACAGCACAGGTTGTTGCTGTCGCGCCGTCTGTCCACGATGGGCTCCTCGGAGTTAGCAGGCCCCAGGCATGGCCTGGCGCCTCGCGTTCAACGCCCTCACCTTAGAACCAAGCCCTCGGCTTGTCCACTCCCGCGGGGCGCTTCGCGCACTGCATCGCGTCGCACGCGGGGTCCGCGGGCGCCGCCAAGTTCGGCTCCGCCGCGCTAGCGCTTGGCAGGCTCGAGTTTGGTCACGGGCGGTGTGGCCGCACCCCGCACGATGACTTCGTCGATGAGGCCGTAGTCACGCGCCTGGTCGGCGCTCATGTAGTAGTCACGGTCGGTGTCCTCGCGGATGCGCTCGAGACTCTGGCCCGTGTGCTTTGCCAGCAGGCCGGTGAGAATGTCTTTCAACTGCAGGATTTCGCGGGCCTGGATGTCGATGTCGGCGGCCTGACCCGAAAACCCACCGAGCGGCTGATGAATGAGCATGCGGGCGTGAGGCAGGCTCGAACGCTTGCCCTTCGCGCCCGCCGCGAGCAGCAGGGCCCCCATAGACGCCGCCTGGCCAACACAAATGGTGTGAATGGGGCAGCGGATGTACTGCATGGTGTCGTAGATGGCGAGCCCCGCGCTGACCGACCCTCCCGGCGAGTTGATGTAGATGAAGATGTCCTTGTCGGGGTCTTCGGATTCGAGGAACAGGAGTTGGGCGATGACCACGTTCGCCACCATGTCCTCGATGGGCGTGCCGAGAAAGATGATGCGGTCTTTCAGCAGGCGCGAGTAGATGCTCCACTCACGTTCGCCGCGGTGCGTTTGCTCGATGACCGTCGGGACCCACCAGGTCATAGTCGGACTCCTTCGGAAGCGTCGCTAGGCGTTCGGCGCATCGTCGCCGGGGTCACCGGGAACGGCCACGGGTTCGGCGGCGGCCTCGGGCGCAGCCGCAGGGGCTTCGCTCACGGCCTCGCTCGGGCCCGCCGCGATGTCGGCGACCGCGGGCGCACCCGCCTGAGCCGCGTTCTGTGCGGCGCGCGTCAGCAGGAAGTCGAGGGTGCGCCGTTCGAGCAGATTGATGGCCAAATCGGTGCGTGCATCGCCCCGGAGCCGGGCCCGGGCGTGGGCGACGTTCTGGCCGCTCGCGCGCGCGAAGCGCTCGATTTCTTGGTCGAGCAACTCGTCGGTGACGGTGATGCCCTCGGCGCTGGCCACGGCTTCGAGCAGCAGATGCCGGCGGATTTCCCGCCGCGCCCGGTCTTCGAACAGTTCGCGATTGCTTTCGAAGCCCTGGCGCAGCGTCTGGACCCCCTCCTTGGACTCAGAGAAGCGCTCGGCGATGCTCTGGATGAGGATCTGTGCACGCTCGCTCACGTACTGCTCCGGCAGGTCAAACGGATTGGCCTCGGACAGCAGTTCGATGAGCCGTTCTTCACGCTTCTGGCGGTCGGCCTGGATGTGACCGGCCTCGATGCGCGCCCGCACGAGTTGGCGCAGGTTGTCGAGATTCTCGGCGCCGAGGTCGGCCGCGAATTCGTCGTTGAGCGCAGGCAGCACCTTGCGCCCGAGCGCCTTGACGTGCACGGCGAACGTGGCGGTCTTGCCGACGAATTCTGCCGGCGCCTCTTGCTCGCTGAGCACGGTCTCGATGGAAAGGTCGCTGCCGACGGTGGCCCCGACCAGCCGATCTTCGATGGCTGCCGGCAGCCGCCCCTGCCCGAGTTCGACCTGCACGTCCTCGCGCGAGCCGCCGGGGAACGGAGCGCCTTCGATGTTCCCGCGCCAGTCGACGGTCACGACGGACCCGATGTCGGCCTTGGCCAGCGGGTCGTCTTCTGCGACGACCTGCGCCTTGGCCTGGCGCAGCCGTTCGAGTTCGGCATCGACATCGGCGTCGTTCACGGTCGCGACCTCGGGCGAGAGGGCGATGTCCTGGTAGCCCTTGACCTCGACCTGCGGCTTGATTTCGCAGCGGAACCGGAAGCGGAAGGGCTCACCCGGGACCAGGTCGTCGACTTCCATCTCGGGCTCGGAAAGCACGCGGAGCCCGTGCTCGGCCAGCACGCGAGGATAGGCGGCCTTGACGAGTGCCACGGCCGCTTCGGCCCGCACGGTGGTGGCGAATTTCTTCTCGATCAGCGCACGGGGGGCCTTGCCCGGCCGGAAGCCCGGAATGACCGAGTGCTTCGCAACAACTCGAAACTGCTTGTCGATTTCCAGATCGACCGCACTCGGGGGGATCTCGACCGACACCTTCGCGACGGAGCCGCTGACCTTCTCGACCTCGACCTTCATGCGCTACCCCGTGATGCACCGCCGGCGACCGGAGGAGCCGGCCAGATGGATGAAGGGCTGCCACGGTGCGGTGGCTGTGGTGCGGGCCCGCAGGATGCGGCGAGCCGCGTTGAGGAACTCAAAGGAAGGCGCTCGAACGGCCAGAGGCGCCTCGAAGCTGCGCATCGAACCCGACGAGCCCGCTCGATGGCCACGGCCCGTCGCGACGAAGACCTGCGCCCTGTTTCGCCGGTGCGAGAGGGGGGACTCGAACCCCCACGGTTGCCCGCTGGAACCTAAATCCAGTGCGTCTACCAGTTCCGCCACCCTCGCAGGACGAAGCAGCGCCCGCAAGGCGGGAACTGCGATTGGCGTGGTGAGCGCGGAAGGAATCGAACCTTCAACCCACGGATTAAGAGTCCGTTGCTCTGCCAGTTGAGCTACGCGCCCGACACAAGGAACAAAAACGATCGGCATCCGGCGACGCCACTGTACGCCCGGCAGGATTCGAACCTGCGGCCTTCGGATTCGAAGTCCGGCGCTCTATCCACCTGAGCTACGGGCGCCTGTGTCAATGAACGACCGCCGCGTCGAGGAACGGCGTCATGGCCCCGCCCGACTCCCCCACGCGCCCCAGAGGGCGCGCCAGAGAGGACTCGAACCTCTGACCTACGGATTAGAAGTCCGTTGCTCTATCCACCTGAGCTACTGGCGCCGACGCGCTCGAGCTGGGGTGCGAACCCCCAAAACGGGCGCTGAGTGTAGCATCGGATCGGCGCTTGTCAAGCGCGATTCGCGGCCCTTTCGCGCCACGGGTCGACGCCGCGGCGGGAAAACGCCTCCCGGCTTGCCCCACACCCGCGCCTGCCCCTATCATCGCGGCCGAGACGCACGCGCGGGCCGCGCGCCGCGCCGGCCCGATTCGCGCGGTGCCGCGCGCGCCGCATCGCGGGGAGAGCCAATCGTGGGCGACACCGAACAACCGAGCGCTGCTGCGCCGTCCGCCAAGACCCAGGCCGCGGGCCCGTTGCGACGGGTGCGCGCCGTGCTCGCGCCGTCGGCCATCGCCCTCCAAGCGCTCGCCGGCATCTCCGGCACGGCCGTGGCCGGCGTCGCCGGGCTGCGCGACTGGTACATGCACCTCAGCATGCACGGCATTCTGCTCGTGTTCGTCCTGCTCTACGTGCAGGCGCACCAAAGAGGGCGGCGTTTCGGGCGCGCCTTCGAGTTGTTCATCAACCTGCTGCTCAACGCCTTCTTCGTCGCCATGCTCATCGACCGGGCGGCCCCAGTGCAGGTGTTCGTCGAGGGAGCGCTGCGCTGGCGCGAGGCCATCCCCCTGTTTTTCCTGCCGATCGGGCTCATGGGGCTGTCCATGCTGGCGTTGGTGCTCCACTGGGCATTCGTTCCCGTGCGCCGCGCGCCGACCGACACCGCCCCGCCGAAGGCGTCTGCCTGACCCGTTCTCTGCCGCAAGTGGGCTGGCCGCGCGAGCGGGCCGAGCCCGGCGGGCGCCGGGCCGGCCGGGCCGAGGGCCACGCGTTGGCCGGCTACGGTTTGGCTGCGGGCGCTGAGCCGGCCGCCGCAGCGTCCGGTTCTGGGGCGGCCGGCGCGTGCAGCAGGCGTCCGAGCTCGGTCTTGGCGGCCGCGCTCGTCGTCGCGACGGCCGCGCGCCGCGCGGCGCGTTCGTAGCGCGTGGGCTGCAGCCCGGCGTGCAGGCTGAGCACCGTGGCGATGGCGACCACCGCCGCCGTGGCCGGGGAGCGCAGCAGCGGCGCTGGCTCGCCCGCGGGTTCGCGGAAGTACATGTAGAGGGTGACGCGCAGGTAGTAGTAGGCCGCGATGGCGCTGTTGACGACGCCCACGATCACGAGCCACAGCCACTTGCCCCCGTCGGCCGCGAGCGCGTCGGAAAACACGCGGTACTTCGCATAGAAGCCGGCGAGCGGCGGCACCCCGGCCAGCGACAGCAGGCACACGGTGAGCCCGGCGGCGAGCACGGGATGGCGCTTGCCGAGGCCCGCGAACTGTTCGAGATCGGCGTTTTCCTGCCCGTTCTTGGCGAGCAGCGCCACGACCGCAAACGCGCCCAGGTTCGCAAGCGCGTAGGCGAACAGGTAGTAGAAGGTCCCGGACCCCGGCACCGTGAATGCCAGGCCGTTGCCTGCAAAGCGTTCGGGGCCGACGAGCCCGACGAGCAGGTAGCCCGCATGCGCGATGCTGGAGTAGGCCAGCATGCGCTTGACGTTGTGCTGCGAGAGCGCGCTCAGATTGCCGACGAACATGGACAGCGTCGCCAGGATGGCGATGGCCGAGTGCGGCGGCAGCGGCAAGGCGCGGAATCCCGGGGCGTCGAAGGCCACGAAGAACACGCGGATGAACGCGGCGAAACTGGCCGCCTTGACCGCCGTGGCCATGAACCCCGTGATGGGCGAGAGCGCCCCCTCGTAGACGTCAGGGGTCCACATATGGAAGGGCACCGCAGCGATTTTGAAGGAGAAGCCGACGAGCAGCAGCAGCGCCGCGACGTAGGGCAGGCTCACCGCCGACTCGGGTGGATGCGCCACGAAGTATTGGCCGAGCGCTTCGAGGTCGAACAGCCCCGTGGCGCCGTAGAGCAGGGCCATGCCGTAGAGCAGGATGGCCGACGAGAACGCGCCGAGCACGAAGTACTTGAGCGCCGACTCGACCGCGCGCGGCGATTGTCGCTTGAAGCCCGTGAGCACGTAGGCCGATAGCGACATGATTTCGAGACCGACGATGAGCACGAAGACGTGCCGCGCCATGGCCATGACGAGCATGCCGACGAGCGCGAAGCTGACGAGGCTGTAGTACTCCCCGTGGTCGCAATCGTTTTCGCCGAGGTGGTCGGCACTCATCACGACGACGAGGGCGCCGCAGCCGAGCGCCAGGGCCGTCCAGAAGAGCCCGAAGGGGCCGACGAGGAACATGTCGCTCAGAAACGGCGTCTGCAGCGCGACTTCGCCGCGGCGCCAGAGCCACCACGTGGCAACGCCGGCGACGGCATAGGCCGCGGCGCTCATCCAGGCCAGGTAGGCCTTGCTGCCCTGGCGCACGAAGGCGCCGATGAGCAGGCACACCAGCCCGCAGCCGGCCACGATGAGGAGAGGCGACAGATGGAGCAGATCCGTTAGCAGCATCGCAGGCTCTCCCTACTCGCCGGGCCGATCGCCGGCGGTCTGCGCCTGCATGCGGCGCTGGTGTTCCCAGACGGCGATGGCCCCGGGCGCGCGGTGGAGCAACACGGGCGTGCGATAGGCGTTGACGTAGGCGCGCACCGAGGCCTCGGTCTTGGACAGCAGCACGTTCGGTGCAAGCCCGATGAGGAAAATGAGCGCGAGAATGGGCAGCAGCACGATGCGTTCGCGCCAGCTGAGGTCGGGCAGCGCGCGGTTCTCGGCGTGCGTGACGGGGCCGAACATGACGCGCCGGTACATCGTGAGCATGTACACGGCCCCCAGGATGACCCCGGCCGTCGCGAGCACCCCCATGGAAACGCCGAAGACGCGCCAGAAGAGCTCGGGCTGGAAGCCGCTGCCCGAGCCGATGGGCGCCATGAGACCGTCACGGAAGGTGCCGGCCAGAATGAGAAACTCGCCGACGAAGCCGTTCGTGCCCGGCAAGCCGATAGACGACAGCGTGACGATCATGAACGCCACCGCAAAGGCGGGCATGATGCGCGCCAACCCACCGAAATCGGACATGTTACGCGTGTGGCGGCGTTCGTAGAGCATGCCGACGAGGAGGAACAGCGCGCCCGTGGAGAGGCCGTGGTTGACCATCTGCAGCAGGCTGCCCGACACCGCCGATTCGGTCATGGCGAAGAGCCCGAGCATGACGAAGCCGAGGTGGCTGACCGACGAGTACGCGACGAGTTTCTTGATGTCTTCCTGGGCGTACGCCGTGAACGCGCCGTACAGGATGCCGATGACCGCGAGCCCCATCATGACCGGTGAGGCGGCGCCGCACGCCTGCGGGAAGAGCGGAATGGCGAACCGCACGAAGCCGTAGGTGCCGAGTTTCAGCAGCACGCCGGCGAGGATGACGGAACCCGGCGTGGGGGCTTCGACGTGCGCGTCGGGCAGCCACGTGTGGAACGGGAAGACCGGCACCTTGATGGCGAATGAGAGCGCGAAGGCCGAGAAGAGCAGCATCTGCTCGGTGAACGAAAGTTGCCCGCCGCCGACGAAATCGAGGATCTGGACGAGGCCGAACGTGCTGCTGCCGGTCTTCACGTACAGGTAGAGGATGGCGGCCAGCATGAGCACGCTGCCGAACATGGTGTAGATGAAGAACTTCACGGCGGCGTAGACGCGGCGCGGCCCGCCCCAGATGCCGATGATGAGGTACATGGGAACGAGCATGAGTTCCCAGAAGACGTAGAAGAGGAAGAGGTCGATGGCGATGAGGGCGCCGAGCATGCCGGTTTCGAGCAGCAGCATGCAGATGACGAATTCCTTGACGCGGTCGCCGATGGCCCGCACGGCCCCGAGCAGCGTGAGCGGCGTGAGGAACGTGGTGAGCAGCACGAGCAGCAGGCTCAAACCATCGACGCCGAGCACGTAGCGGATGGAATGGCCGATCCAGGAATGGTCTTCGACGAACTGGAACCCTGCAAACTGACTGTCGAAACCGACCCACAGCAGCAGGGATGCGGCGAACACGGCGAGCGCGACGCCGAGCCCCAGAGCGCGCACGAGCCCCGCGTGGGCCCGCGGCACGAGCGCCACGAGCGCCGCCCCCGCGAGCGGGCCGGCAAGAATGAGCGTGAGAATCGGGAACGACGAGTGCTGCAATTCCATGGGCGTCACGCTTCCCTGCGCGCGGTGCGCGGCCTACCAGACGTACAGGAACAGCAGGGCCATGCCCACGAGCACGGCGACGGCGTAGGCCTGGACGTTTCCGTTCTGGAACAGCCGCACGGCGGCTCCGAGGGTGCGCGTCGCATAGGCGGCGCCGTTGACGGCCAGGATGTCGATGAAAATCCGGTCGACGACGCGGTAGCTCAGGCGCGCCACGAAACGGACGGGGCGCACGACCAGCCAACCGTAGAGTTCGTCGATGCGGTACTTGTCGTAGACGAGGCGATAGAGCCAACCGAGCCGTTTGGCAAGCTGCGCCGGCACGGCCTGGAATCGGCCGCGGTAGAGCGCCCAGGCGGCCCCGATGCCGATGGCCGCGGCGAGCACCGAGGCGCCCATCAGCAGCAGCTCGAGCGTGTGGTCGTGCGAGCCGGCGTACTGGATGAGCGCGGGTCCGAGCGCGGGTTCGAGCCAGTGTTCGAGCAAGTTGAAGCCCGGGATGGGCAGGCCCAGATAGCCGCTGAAGACGGCTCCAACCGCCAGCACGAGCAGCGGCACCGTCATGGTCCAGGGCGACTCGTGGGCGTGCGCGTAGGCGTGTTCGGACGCCCGCGTCTCTCCGCTGAACGTCAGGAAATACAGGCGGAACATGTAGAACGCGGTGCAGACGGCGGCGAGCAGCCCCATTCCAAAGAAGACCTTGTTCAGCAGCGCGATCGTGGGGCTGGCGGCGAGGTGCACCTGCGAGAACGCCTTCCAGAGGATCTCATCCTTGCTGAAGAACCCGGACAGCAGCGGCACCCCAGCGATGGCCAGGCAGGAGACCAGGAACGTGAGCCGCGTGATGGGCAGTTTGCGCGCGAGGCCGCCCATCTTGCGGATGTCCTGCTCGCCGCCGAGCGCATGGATGACGCTGCCCGCCCCGAGGAAGAGGCAGGCCTTGAAGAACGCGTGCGTCATGAGGTGGAAGATGGCCGCGCCGAAGGCCCCGACCCCCACCCCCAGGAACATGAAGCCGAGTTGGCTCACCGTCGAGTAGGCCAAGACCTTTTTGATGTCGGTCTGCGCAAACCCGATGGTCGCGGCAAACAGCGCGGTGGCTGCGCCGACCCCCGCCACGACGCAGAGCGCCACCGGCGACAGCACGAAGAGGAACGAGAGCCGCGCGATCATGTAGACGCCGGCCGTGACCATGGTGGCGGCGTGGATGAGTGCCGAGACCGGGGTCGGACCCGCCATGGCGTCGGGCAGCCAGATGTAGAGCGGAATCTGTGCCGACTTGCCCGTGGCGCCGAGGAACAGCAGCAGGCAGACGCCCGTGATCGTGGCCGGGTCGGACCAGAGCGGTGATGCGCCGTCGGCCACCGAGTAGCGCAGCGCACCGAAGTCGAGGGCGCCGTGGCCCGTCCAGTCGACGTAGTAGAGCAGAATGAACACCGCGATGAGGAAGCCGAAATCGCCGATGCGGTTGACGATGAACGCCTTTTTTCCGGCCTTGGCCTTGGCGTCGTCTTCGAACCAGAAGCCGATCAGCAAGTAGGAGCAGAGCCCGACCCCCTCCCAACCGATGAACATGACGAGCAGGTTCTTGCCGAGCACCAGGAGCAGCATCGCGAACAGGAAGAGGTTGAGAAAGGCGAAGTAGCGCGCGTACGAGCGGTCGCCGTGCATGTAGCCGACGGAATAGAGATGGATGAACGAGCCGATACCCGTGACGACGAGCGTCATGACCGCCGAGAGGGGGTCGAGGTACAGCGCCCACTCGATGGAGAAGGAGCCCCCCGGGATCCAGGAGGCGCCGTACGTCCAGGCCAGGTGCGGCTCGGGCCCGGCCTGGGCCGCCAACGCAATCGTTGCCAACACCGCGAACACAAAAGACAACGCCGCGGACAGGCAGCCCACGACGGAAACGGCGCGCGGGCCGAGCCGGCGCCCGAGGGCCCCGTTGACGAGGGCTCCGGCGAGCGGCATGCCCACGATGACGGGCAGGAGTGCGTGCGCTTCGTATTGCATCGTCAGCGAGCCTCCTCCGCGAGCCTAGCGCTTCAACTGCGTGGCTTCGTCGAGGTGCACGGTCTTCTTCAGCCGGAAGTAGGCGAGCAGGATCGCGAGCCCGACCACCGCTTCGGCCGCGGCCAGCGCCATGACCAGCAGCGCCACCGCATGGCCCTCGGCGCTGCATTCGACTTCGCAGCGGTAGCGACTGAACGCCACGATGGTGAGGTTCACGGCGTTGAGCATGATCTCGACGGACATGAACACGATCAGTGCGTTGCGGCGCACGACGACCCCGGCCGCGCCGACAAAGAACAGGAGCGCAGCGAGGATGAGGTAGTTTGAAAGCGGAGCCGCGGGCATGAGCGCACCCTCCGGCGGCCGCGCCTGGTGCGCGGCCTTCCTGGCCTAGAGCCGTTTCTTGGCCAGCACGACCGCGCCGACGACGGCCACGAGCAGCAGGATGGAGACGAGTTCAAACGGGGCGAGCAGGCTCGTGTAGAGGTGCTCGCCGACGTCGCGGATGCCTCCGAAGCCCTCATAGACCGGGCGCGCCTGCTCCCCTATGCGCTCGCCGCCGAGCGCCAGGACCCGGACGATCTTGACGAGCACGAAGCCGCCGGCCAGTACGCCGACGGCCTTGGTCACGGTGACGCGCGCGGCCCCCAATTCGTGCCGCCGCAAGTTGAGCAGCATGATCACGAAGAGGAAGAGCACCATGATGGCGCCCGCATAGACGAGCACCTGCAGGACCGCCAGCACGTGCGCCGACAGCAGCACGTACAGCGCCGCGAGACACAGAAAGTGGGCGATGAGCGCGATGGCGGCGTGAACCGGATGGCGTCCAAACGGGGGGACGATGACCGCCAACGCAGACAGCAGGGCCCCGATTCCGAGTACCCAGAACAGGATCGACTCAGCCATCGCCGTGCCTCACTGCCGGTACGGGCAGCGCCCGAGGCGGATGTGCTCTTCGAATTCGGCCCGGAACTTCGTCACGAAGCCCCGGATCGGCATTTCGCAGGCGTCGCCCAGCGCACAGATGGTGTTGCCCGAGATCTGGTCGCAAATGCTGAGGATCAGGTCGAGGTCGCCCGGCTCGCCGAGGCCCCTCTCGATACGCGTGATGAGCCGTTCGAGCCAGCCGCAGCCCTGTCGGCACGGCGTGCACTGGCCGCAGGACTCGTGGGCGTAGAATCGTGCGGTGCGGCGCGCGAGTTCGACGATGCAGGTCGGCTCGGCGACAACCATCGCACAGCCCGTGCCGAGCATGGTCTTTCGCTCGGCGAGGTGCTCGAATGACAGCGGCACGTCGATTTCGTCGGGCAGCAGGCAAGGGGTCGACGAACCGCCAGGAATGACGCACTTGAGCGGCCGGTCGTCGAGGGTGCCGCCGCAGAGGTCGAAGATCAGGGTGCGCAGGTTGAGGCCCATCGGAGCCTCGTACAGACCCGGGCGTTTGACGTGGCCGCTGACGCCGTAGATCTTGGGCCCGCTGCTCTTTGGCGTGCCGAGCGCCGCGAACCAATCGGCGCCCTTGCCCTCTTCGAAGATGAGCGGCAGCGCGCATAACGTCTCGACATTGTTGATGACTGTCGGGCAGCCGAAAAGACCCACGACGGCGGGGAAGGGCGGCTTGACGCGCGGCTGGCCCGGCTTGCCTTCGATGGATTCGAGCAAGCCCGTTTCTTCGCCGCAGACGTAGGCTCCGGCACCGGCGTGGACCACGATTTCGAGGCCGAAGCGGCCGCCTTCGGGCAACGGCAGGCCGCGTCCCTTGCCGAGGAACCCGGCGTTCGTTGCGGCGGCGATGGCCTTCTGTAGTACCTCGATTTCGTAAGCGAATTCTCCGCGAACGTAGACGTAGGCGGTGTCAATTCCCACGGCCCGCGCGCAGATGATGCAGCCTTCGATGATGCGATGCGGATCGTGGCGCAGGAAGTAGCGATCCTTGAAGGTGCCGGGCTCGCCTTCGTCGGCGTTGACGACCAGGTAGATGGGCTTGCCCGTGTTGCGCGGCACGAAACTCCACTTGACGCCGGTGGCGAAGCCGGCACCGCCGCGCCCGCGCAGCCCCGACGCCTTGACCTGGGCCTCGACGTCGGCCGGCTTCATGCGCACGGCACGCCGCGCTGCCTGGTAGCCGCCCGCTTTCTGGTAGACCCCGATGTCGGTGTAGTCGTTGCCGTCGTGGGCGCGGTACAGGACCGGCTGGTACGTCATGCTGGCCTCACTCTACGCGGATGGGGCGTCATGCTCGACACGCGCCGCACCCGCCTCGCGGCGAAGCGCCTCGATGATGCGGTCGACTTTCTCGACGGTCAGGTCTTCGTGGTAGTCGTCGTTGATCTGCATGGCCGGCGCCGTACCACACGCGGCCAGGCACTGGACTTCATCGAGTGTGAAGATCTTGTCGGGGGTCGTTTCGCCGACGCGGATGCCGAGGCGCCGCTGGAGGTGTTCCAGGACGTCGTCGCTGCCGCGCAACCAGCAGGCGAGGTTCGTGCAGACCTGGATGTGGTAGCGGCCCACGGGCTTCTTGTGCAGCATCGTATAGAAGGTGGCCGTGCTGAGGACCAGCGTCGCCGGGACGTCGAGGTGCCGGGCCACGAGATCCATGACTTCAGGGTTCAGGTAGCCGAACTCGCGCTGCGCCAGTTGCAGCGCCGGAATCACGGCCGCCTGGGCGCTGGGGTACCGGCTGCGCAGCGTTTCGAGCGTTTTCGCACTTTCCGGCGAGAAGGACAGTGCCATGTTGCCCCCGTCCGATGGGCCCCCGAGAAGACCACCCGCGCGGGGGGCCGGTTGACGCGAATACGAGGCGAACCTCCCGAAATTGAATTGCTTTGAAGACCTCGAACTGGGCGCTCAAAACCGCTGCGACGATAGAAAAGACGCCATCGACTGTCAAGGAAAAACCCGCCGTTGACAGGGGAGCGGTCGCACCCGCACAGTAAGGCGCCGGGGCGCTTGGCGCCCGCGGGGAGCGACACCATGTCAGACGCCATCGAACTCAACCCCTCCGACCTGGCCCTTGTGCAGGGCGCTGTGGCTGCGCTGCCCTTCGCCGTCGGGGCGCGCATCGCGAGCGTTGCGCGCCTGCCGCAGCACGCGTCGAGCCGGGCCTACTTTCGCGTCACGCTCGACCGCGCCGAAGCGTCGCTCGTCGTGATGAAAATGGGCGCCGATCCGCTGCGTTCCGACGAGGTGACCGACGGCGAGCGGCCGACCCGGCCCCCGTTCGTCGAGGTGGCCCAGTTCCTGCTCGCCGCCGGGGTGCCGGTTGTGCGCATCCTGGCCGATCTCTCGGCCGAGCGCCTCCTGCTGTTGGAGGATCTTGGCGACTGCACGCTTTTCGAGCGGTTGCAGCAGAGCGAGCGCGCGACCTGGGCCGCATGGTATCGCCGCGCCCTCGACGTCCTGGTCGGCCTGCACGCCGCCGGTCACGGCGCACCGAGTGCGGCCTGCATCGCGCTTCGGCGCCGCTTCGGCTATCCGCTGCTGCGCTGGGAACTTCAACACTTTCGGGAGTACGCCCTCGAAGCGCGGGGAGTCATCCCCAACGCCGAGCAGGCCGCCTTCCTGGAACGCGCCTTCGACGCGCTGGCCACAGCGCTCGGTGCCTTGCCGCTCGGGCTGGCGCACCGCGACTACCAGAGTCGCAACCTCATGGCCACGGCGGAAGGGCTGCGGGTCATCGATTTCCAGGACGCGCTGCTCGCCCCGTTGCCCTACGATGTCGTGGCCTTGCTCCGCGATTCCTATGTGGCCCTCGACCCTGCCACCGTCGAGGGCCTCGTGCTGCACTACCTCGCGCTGCGCCGCCGTGCCGGGCTGCCGACACCCGACGACGAAACCTATCTTGCAGCGTTCCACCTGCAGAGCGTGCAGCGCAAACTGAAGGACGCCGGCCGCTTCGTCTTCATCGACCGCGTCAAGGGGAATGCCGCCTTCCTGCAGAACATTCCTCAGTCCATCCGATACGTTCGCGGCTCCGTCGAGTGGCTGGCGAGCCACGGCGCCTATCGCCAGGTGACCGCATGGCCGGCCTTCGCCGAGCTGCTCAGCCAGCTCGTGCCTGAGTGGGCTGCCGCGTGACTGCGCCCCCGGTCGCCGTGCTGCTCGCGGCCGGCTTCGGCCAGCGTCTGCGCCCGCTCACCGATCTCCGTCCGAAGGCCCTCGTGCCGTTTTTCGGCATTCCGCTCATCCAGTTCGGGCTCGCGGCCCTCATCCGCAGCGGCGTGCGCGACATCGCCGTCAACGCGCATCACCTCGCCGCGACCCTGACGGACTACCTCGCCGCGCACGCCCCGGCCGGCGCCACGTTGACGCTCTCCCGCGAGGCCGAGATCCTCGGCACGGGCGGGGCGCTGGTGCGACTGCAATCGCTCATCGGCACGCGGCCCTGTCTGGTCGTCAACGCCGACGTGTTCCACTCGGTCGATCTCGGCGCGCTCCTGCGGGCCCACGCCGCAGGCATGGCCGACGCCACCGTTGCGGTGACCCGCGATGCGGCGCACCCCGAACTCGAACTCGTGCATTTCACGCCCGCCGGGCGAGTCGTTCACGTGGGTCCGACGCCGCCCGGCGGCTTGCCGGCCGCCCCGGAGCGGGGCGTATTCTCGGGGGTGCACCTCGTGGGTCCGGCGCTGCGGCGGCACCTTCCGGCGGCGGGCTTCTCCTGTGTCGTCAGGGCCGGCTATGTGCCGCTGCTGGCCGCCGGCGGCCGCGTGGAGGCGTTCGACGCCCGGGCCGCCCATTGGTTCGACCTCGGCACACCGGCGAGCTACCTCGAAGCCCACTTGCGCGCCTTTGCGGCTTTGCCCGAACTCGCAGCGGTGGGGGCGCCGTGGCGTCTTCCGGCTGCGGCGGCGCCGGGTGTCTGGCGGCATCCGACGGCCATCGTCGGCTCCGGGGCTCGCCTCGTGCCGCCTGTTCTGCTATGTGAAAGGGCTCAGATCGGCCGCGGCGCGCAGGTGGGTCCGGCGGTCGTCCTGGGCGCCGGAGCGCGTATTGAAAACCGTGTTCGGGTTGCGGAGGCCGTGCTTTGGGAAAACGCGGTCCTCGACCGTGACCTGCGTCGGGGAATCGTTGCGGCCCACTTGGTTGTTTCGGTCCGGTAGCGGGCAAGCGGGCCCGCCTTCTTCCTCCTGCGGCGTCGGTCCGCGGAGCACTGCGAGGCGTTCATGAACCGATCCGCGTCGGCGATGCGCCGGTGGCTCGCGATAGGGGCTTGGCTTCCGCTTCTTGGGGGCCTCGGCGCGTTTGGTTCATCCGCAGTGGCCGGCCCCGTGGTTGCCCCTGAGCGGCCCCGCTGCGTGCCCGCAGCCGAACCGCCGCCCAAGGGAAAGGCCGACGCCGCCGAGCGGCGCGAGCGTCGCCGCGGGTCCACGCAGCGGCCGGCCGCGCGGTCCCGTTTCTACAAGACCGAGCACACGGTTGCCCGGGGCGAAACCTTGGCCCGCATCGCGTCGAAGTACCGTGTCAGCGTCTCCGACATTCTCACCTGGAACAACCTCGAATCCTCCGAACTGCTGCGCGTCGGGCAGAAACTGCGCATCTACACGGCGTCCCGCAGCGCCATCGCGCGCCGCGTGCCCTATGTGGTCGAAAAGGGCGATCGTTTCGTCACCATCGCCAAGAAATTCGGCATGACCACCGGGCGGCTCAAGTCCCTCAACCCGCGGCTGCGAGACGTTCGGCTCATCCGTCCGGGCATGACGCTCCAGGTCGAGATCTACGGTCCCGAGGAGCCCAGCGAGGCTGCTGGCCGGCCGCAGGCGGGTCGGCTCGCGCAGGGCGAGCAACTTCCCAAGGGCCCCGGCTACTTCATCCGCCGGCCCGAAAACGCCTGGGGCACGAACGAGACCATCACTGCCCTCGTCGGCGTCTTCCACGAAATGCACCGCAAGCACCCCGGCTACGTGGCCGCCATCGGCGACATCAGCCGCGAGGGGGGCGGGCGTCTGCCGCCCCATCACTCCCACCAGAATGGCCGCGATGTCGACATTTCGTACTACATCGAAGGCGTGAAGAAGGCCTCGCGCTTCCCCACGGCCGCGCCGTCCACCCTCGACGCCAAGCGCACGTGGGCCCTCATCGACCTCTTTCTCAAGAACTCGCAGGTTGAGATGATCCTGATCGACTACTCGCTCCAGAAGCCGCTCTACGCCGAGGCCAAACGCGTCGGCCTTTCCGACAAGCGGCTTGCCGAGGTGTTCCAGTACCCGGCCGGCCGGCACGTGTCGCAGGGCATCATTCGCCATTCGGCCGGACACAAGAACCACTTGCACATCCGATTCTCATGCCCCAGGTCTGACGCCAGCTGCAACTAGCGCCGCGCAAGGTGTGCCACGGGCTGTCGCCGCCCGAGGCAACGTTCACGACCGGCCGACCGCCGCTCGGCGCGCACGCCGGCCCGCGGCGTAGCCCGCCGTGGTCCGCATCCGTGCCGCTCGGGACGGTCGACTACGCCACGACTTCGATGAGGATGGCGGTCACGTTGTCTTTGCCGCCGTTTTCGCAGGCAGCGCGGATGAGGGCATCGCAGCAGGTCTTCAGGTCGCCCCGTTCGCGGGTGACGATCTCGAGGATCTGCGGGTCGGGTACTTCCCCGGACAGACCGTCGGAGCACAACAAGTAGATGTCGCTCTGCTCAGGCTTCTCGCGGTGTGTGTCGACCTGCACCGTCTCTTTCATGCCCAAGGCTCGCACGATGATGTTCTTGTGCGGGAAGTTCTTCTCTTCCTCCGGCGTCATGGCCGTCATCTTCTTGTAGTCGTTCAGCAGCGAATGATCCTCGGTGAGTTGATCGAGGGCCCCGTTGCGCACGCGGTAGGCCCGGCTGTCGCCCACGTGGCCCACCACGAGTTCGTCGTCGAGAAACTGCAACGTCACGATCGTGGTGCCCATGCCCTTGAAGCGGAGGTCGGACATGGCCTGCTCGAAAATGCGCAGGTTGGCGAGTTTGACGCCCGCCACCAGACGATTCTCTTCGTAGCCGAGCGCCTTGTCGCCCTTGAAGGGCCAGGTCAATTCCTTGTCGCGGGCCGTGTCCTCGAAGAACTCGCCGATGGTGTCGACCGCGATGCGGCTCGCCACCTCGCCGGACGAATGCCCGCCCATGCCGTCGGCCACGACGAACAGTTTCTCCTTGGGAACCAACTTGAGGCTGTCTTCGTTGTGGGTGCGCTTCATGCCCACGTGCGTGGTGCCGGCGTACAGAAGATTCATCCCGCTCCATCCTTGTCAAGCGAGCGTTCGGGCGTCCTTATAGCCCCCAGCCGGCCCGCTCGTCAACGCACCCAAGCGCAGCCGGGTGGCCACGGAAGGGGCAACGACTCGATGCCACCCGGCGCACGGGCGGCCCGACGGGGATCCGCGGCCTCCGCGGCTCAGCGCTGAGCAATCATCATGCCAAGGCCCCGCTCGCCGGAACCTCCCTCCGCCGCCCGAAGGGACCGCGCCGAGGACTTGCCCAAGAACCGCGCTCCGCACTACCCTGCATCCGCGTCGGATCCCCGGCGGTCTCGGCGCGTCCGCTCGCGCGCCCTCGGTTTCCCCGCACGGGTTGCACTTCGGCGCGGGGGCTCGGGGCTTGGGGGCAATCGTGGACACGCTCGAAGTTCGGGGGGCTGCGCAGCACAATCTCAAGAACGTCGACGTGGTTCTGCCGAAGAACCGTCTCATCGTGTTCACCGGGGTCAGCGGTTCAGGGAAATCGTCTCTCGCGTTCGACACCATCTTCGCGGAAGGTCAACGACGATACGTCGAGAGCCTGTCGACGTATGCACGTCAGTTCCTCGGCCAACTCGACAAACCGCGCTATGCCTCCATCCGCGGCCTCACCCCAACCATTGCCGTGGAGCAGCGCGCGCACGCCCTCAACCCTCGCTCCACCGTGGGCACGCTGACCGAGATCCACGATTTTCTGCGCCTCTTGTTCGCGCGTACGGGGAGCCAGCATTGCACCGGTTGCGGCCGTCCCGTGGCGCGTCAAGAGCCGACGCAGATTGCGCGCAGCATCCTGGCAATGGGTGAGGGTGTCCGGGTCTTGCTGCTGGCCCCCCTCGTCGCGGGCCGCAAGGGGGCGCACGCCGACGTGCTGCGCCAGGCCATGCGGGACGGCTTCGTGCGGGCCCGCATCGACGGTACCCTTGTCGAACTTACCGAAGACCTTGCGCTTTCCCGAACAGAACGGCACAGCGTGCAGCTCGTCGTCGACCGCCTCGTGCTGCGCGCCGACCAGCAACACCGACTCGTCGACTCCATCGAGACTGCGCTGCGCCGCGGGAACGGCCAGCTCATCGCAGCGTCGGTCGACGGCCCCGAACTGCTCTTCAGCGAGCGCCTCCACTGTGCGTTCTGCGATCGCTCGTTTCCCGATCTCACGCCGGCCCTGTTCTCGTTCAACGCGCCCGTCGGCATGTGTCCCGATTGCCAGGGCCTCGGCACCGCCCAGAGTGTCGATCTGCAACGCCTCGTGCCCGACCCGGCCCGTTCGCTGCGGGAAGGGGCCGTGGCCCTCTGGCGCGGCCGCGCCGAAGCCGATTCGGGCTGGACCATCGACATCATTCGCGGGCTCGCCGACACCTTCGGTTTCAGCCTTGACACGCCTTGGCACGACCTCGCTCCGGAGGCCCAGCAGGTCGTGCTTCACGGCGCCGACCGCCCCATCGTGGTTCACTGGGACCGGGGTGCCCGCGGCAAGGGGCAGGGCCAGACGCACTTCGAGGGCGCCGTTCCGACGCTGTTGCGGCGCTACCGCGAAACGCAGTCCGATGCACAGCGCCGCTACTACGCGTCTTTCATGCACGCCGCGCCCTGCGCCGCGTGCGGCGGGGAACGGCTGCGGCCCGAGGCGCGGGCCGTGCACGTGTCCGGTCACACGTTGCCCGCCCTCTGCCGGATACCGGTCCGCGAGTTGGACGCCGCGCTCGCCGGGCTCGACCTGCCCGCCGCCGCAGCCCAGATCGCTGCCGAAGTGCTTGTCGAATTGCGCCAGCGCGTCCGCTTTCTGCTCGACGTCGGCCTCGACTACCTTTCGCTCGATCGCGGCGCGCACACGCTGTCCGGTGGCGAAACGCAGCGCATTCGCCTCGCGAGCCAACTCGGCACCGAACTCACGGGAGTCACGTACGTTCTCGACGAGCCCACGGTGGGGCTCCACGCCCGAGACGGGGCGCGGCTCATCGCAACGCTGAAGGCGCTACGCGACCAGGGCAACACCGTGCTCGTCGTCGAGCACGATCGAGACACCATCGCGCAGGCCGACCATGTCGTCGACTTCGGGCCGGGCGCCGGCCAGGCCGGCGGACACATCGTGTTCAGCGGGACTCCGGCCGACCTGCGGCGCTGCCCCGAGAGCCTCACGGGCGCCTACCTGAGCGGCACGAGGTCCATCGAACATCGTGCGACGCGGCGCCTCCCGCGCGGTTGGCTCGTCGTGCGTGGGGCGCGCGCCCGCAACCTCAAGAACCTTACGGTCTCCATCCCCGTCGGCGTGCTGTGCGTTGTCACCGGTGTGAGCGGCGCCGGCAAGTCCACGCTCGTGAACCAGGTCGTGTTGCCGGCGGTCCAGGCCCGGCTGCGGCGCGAGCGGGCCGACAGCACCACCCACGACGGCGTCGACGGCCTCGAACAGTTCGACAAGGTTGTCTGCATCGACCAGTCGCCCATCGGGCGCACGCCGCGCTCCAACCCGGCGACGTACACCGGCCTGTTCGACGGGATCCGGGCGTTGTTCGCGCGCTGCCGCGAGTCCCGCACCTACGGCTACTCGCCCGCGCGCTTCAGTTTCAACGTCAAGGGCGGACGCTGCGAGCACTGCCGAGGCGACGGGGTCCTGCGCATCGAGATGCAGTTCCTGCCGAGCGTCTACGTCACCTGCCCCGAGTGCGCCGGACGCCGATTCAACGAGGCGACCCTGCGGGTCCGCTACCGCGGGCTCTCCATTGCCGACGTTCTCGACCTCTCGGTGGCGGAGGCTCTCGACGTTTTCTCGGCTCACCGCACGCTGCACCGGGTGCTCGGGACGTTGCGAGACGTCGGTCTCGGCTACATTCGCCTCGGTCAGCCTTCGACAACGCTCTCGGGCGGCGAGGCCCAGCGCATCAAACTCTCGCGCGAACTTGCACGCGAAGACACGGGACGCACGCTCTACGTGCTCGACGAACCGACCACGGGACTCCACTTCGAAGACACGCGTCGCCTCCTTGACGTGCTGCAACGGCTCGTGGACTTGGGCAACAGTGTCTTGACGATCGAGCACAACCTCGACATGGTGCGTTCGGCCGACTACGTTCTCGACCTGGGCCCGGAAGGCGGGGCGGGTGGCGGCACCCTCGTGGTGGCCGGCATGCCGGAGGAAGTGGCGCGATGTGGCTCGTCGCATACGGGCCGCGCGCTCGCCGCCCCTTGCCCGGCAGCGGCCTCCGCCGAAGCCCCGCTCGGTCGCATTGACAGGCCGCCACCCATTTCCTAGGATGCCGCAATTCCGCCCGGTTGGGAGGGCACCCCCATGACCACGCGCCTCGGCCCATACACCCTCATCGAGCGCCTCGCCACCGGCGGTATGGCCGAGATCTTTCGCGCCAACCGAGAGGGCGAGGCCGGCTTCCAGAAGCCCTGCGTCGTCAAGCGCATCCTGCCGCACTTCGCCCAGGATCCGCAGTTCATCCACATGTTTCTCGACGAGGCCCGGCTGGCGGCCCAACTCAACCACCCCAATATCGTTCAGATTTTCGAACTTGGCGGACACGACGGCACCTATTTCGTGGCCATGGAGTACGTCCAGGGCTGGCCGCTGTCGCGGGCTCTCAAAGTGCTCGCCGACAACGACCTCCGGATGCCCTTGCCCATCGGGGCCTGGATCGTCGCCAAGATGTGCGCCGGCCTCGAATACGCCCACGGCCTGCGCGACGCCAGCGGCGAGCCGCTCGGCCTCGTCCACCGCGACATCAGCCCCGACAACGTGCTCGTCACGGGGGCCGGCGAGGTCAAGATCATCGACTTCGGCATCGCCAAGGCCCGCGGCCGCGAGACCAAGACGGTCGCCGGCACCGTCAAAGGCAAGTTTCGCTACATGTCGCCCGAGCAGGTCACCGGGCGCCCCGTCGACCGGCGCTCCGACCTGTTTTCGCTCGGCATCGTGCTCTACGAGGTCACCACGCTCGGCCGGCCGTTCCTCGGCGACAGCGACGTCATGACGGCCACGGCCATCGTGCGCGATGACCCCACCGTCCCGAGCGTCTACCTCGAAGGCTACCCGGTCAAACTCGAACGCATCATCCTCTCGGCGCTTTCCAAAGACCTCGATGCGCGCTATCAGAGCGCCGCCCTCATGCAGACCGACCTCGAAGACTACCTGCGTTCGACGGGTTCCTATCCGACCGAACGCGAAGTCGGCGAGTACATGGCGCGGCTCATGTCGGGCGAAGCACCCGACCTCGCCTACTTGCGGGCGGTGCCCCTGGGCCTCGAACACCCCGCTCCGGCCCCGGCAGCACCGGCCGCGGCCGTTGTCGAGACCGCTACGCGGCCGCAGGCCCGTGCCGCACAGGCCGTTGTGCCGCCGCCGGCCGCCGCCGCGCCCGCCAACGCGGGGTCCGCCGACGTCGCGCCAAGTCCTCGGGCGGCACAACGCGGGACGCGCAAAGTCCTGTTTGCCGCCCTCGCCCTCGTGCTCGCGGGAGCGGTGGCGTTCGGGCTCTACATGCTCCTGCGCCCCGACGCTCCCTCGACGGGTACCGCCGTGCTGCCGGCGCTGTCCCTGTCGTCCGACGCCGGCTCGTCGGCCGCCGATCCGTCGCGCTCCCTGCCGCGGCCCGACGCCGTTGGCACGCGCCAAACCCCGCCGCCAGCCGACGCCGCCGCGCCCTCCGCGGCGCCTGGCGAAGTCCGTCCGGCATCGCCGGTGCCGCCTCAGCCGGCATCCGATGCGGTCGGGGCTTCCGGCCAGCCGTCCCCGTTTCTCCGTCTGCGCTGGGGCCGCGACGCCACGGGCGCCGCGCCGACGCCAGCCGATGCGGGCGCTGCGGCCGTGGCCCCGTCACCCGACGCGACGGCTCCCGCTCCGCCTCCAGCCCAGGCCTGGCTCGTGATCCCTCAACTGCGCCCAGCCACGACGGTTTCGCTCGACGGTCAGCCCCAGGGTGCGCCGCCGTTGCGCCTCAAGGTGGCCCCGGGGCCTCACGACGTCGCTTTTGCGCAGGGTGGCAGGACGGTCGTCGAGCATGTCGAGGTCGCCGCCGGCAGCGAGGCCACGGTCACCCCGCATTTCCCGGCGGCCGCCACCGACAACATCGGCTACCTCGTCGTGGCCGCCCCACGGTCGTTGCCCCTCACCATCTCGTCGGTCCGCCGACCGCGGGTCAATCATCCGCTGCCCCTCAAACCCGGGGTCTACAGCATCCGCTACCTCAGTCCATCAACCAAGCGTTGGAATAGCCTGACCGCCAAGGTCCGCTCAGGGCGTACGACCACGGTGCGAGCGTTCTGAGCGGCGAGTCGCTGCCCGCCGAGGCCCCGGCCACGTCCGGCTGGCAGCCGGGGCCCGATTGTGCTAGAGCTCGGGCCACGTTCTTTCCGGGCGAGGAGGATGCCATGCGACATCTAGCAACAGCAGCCCTCACACTCTGCTGCGTCTGGGCCGCCGCGGCGTGCGGCGACGACGGCGACGACCCCTCGCGGCAGGACGACCGTCGTTCCGCTGCGAAACCCATGGATATGGGCGGTATCGCCGACGACAAGGTCGACCCCGCAGCTGGTGACTCGACTGACTGGAAGAAATTCAGCCTCGTCACCGACGACACGGTCACGGTTACAGTGTACTTCGACAACCCGACGGTCGATGCCAAGGTCGCCCTGCGCGACGCCTTCGGCTCGGACCTCAAGAAGTGCGTCAAAGAAGCCGACAAGGATTGCGTGCTTACCATCGATCTCAAAGGGGGAACGTACTTCGTGGGGGTCGAAGCCGGCGAGCAGGCATCGGTCTACACTGTTTCGGTGGAATTGGGTAGCGGAAAGATTGCAGGTACGGGCGGTTACGACGACCCGCGGCCCGAGTAGCGTGGGGACTGGCGACCCCCGGTGGGGTCACGCGACACCGTTGCGCCAGACCCCATTTGCCGTTTTCTGGGCCTTTCCAGCGGCCCCGGCCAAAGAAAATAAGCGTTGACAGTCGAGCGACGGTCGTGATAGTCCAAAACCACTTTGACGCTCGAAATCGCAGCAATGGCGCGCCGCGCAGACAGTTGTTCGGACTTGCCGCTGCGCACTGAGGCCTGTCAGAACGTATGAGCCAATTTGAGGTCATCCGCGACATCGGAAAGACCCTCGAAGACTTGCTCAAGGAAGCGTTCAAGAGCAAGGGTTTCACCACAGTCAACGTCAGCACCGACAAGCCCAAGAAAGACAATATCAAGAATCTTCCAACGGTTTCCTGCTACCTCTACCATGTCTCCTTCGCCCCGGGCTACAAGGAGCGCACGCAGGCGCTCGTCTCCACCCAGGACCGCGAGGGCAACATCGTCGAGTTCTACCAGGACGCCCCGGTCTACCTTTGGGCGCACTTCATCATCTCGGTCTGGGGCAATTCCCCAGCCGAAGAAAACTTGCTTCTCGGGCTCGCCGTGAAGACCTTCCTCGAGAACCCCATTCTCACGGGGGAGGTGCTCCGCGGCGATTCCTTCTACCCCGACGACATGCTCAACATCTACCCGAATCTACAGACAGATTTCAACGACGTCTTGACGTTCTGGAGAAGCCTCAACGAGGAACTGCGTCCGTCCATCTATTACTATGTCAAATTCCGGATCGAGTCCGACCGGAAGAGTACCGAGGTCAAGCGGGTTACTGGCAAGGATTTTGCTATCCGCCGATGACAGCGTGCAACGACTTCGTTTGGCACTCTGCTTTGAGGCGGTGCGCCAGTCGGTAACCCGGGGCGAATGAACGTGAGTCGACACATTGGCCAGAACTAGAAGGAGGAACTAATGGCAACGTCGTATCTCTCCCCGGGTGTGTATGTCGAAGAAGTCGACCGTGGCACGAAGCCGCTCGAAATGGTTGGCACGAGTACCGTCGGTTTCATCGGCGAATCGAACATCGGTCCCGTCAACCAGCCCATCTTCTGCACCAACTGGAGTCAGTACACCAAGCACTTTGGCGATTTCCAGAACAGCGAGTTTCTGGCTCACGCGGTGTATGGCTTCTTCAACAACGGCGGCGGCCGCTGCTTCGTTCTGAACGTCGGCCTGCCCGAAGAAGGCAAGGCGGGCAAAGCGGGTCTCTACATCGGCACCGACAATGGCCCCGGCACCCGCACGGGTCTCAAGGCCTTCGAAGACTGCGACGAAATCAACATCGTCGTGGCCCCTGGCCAGACCGAGCCGGCCATCGTCGACGCGGTGCTCTCCCACTGCGAGAACATGCGCTATCGCTTCGCCATCCTCGACTCCCCCGAACTCATCGAAAAGGGTGGCGTCGACAAACTGCCGAAGCCGCGCGACTCCAAGTACGGCGCCTACTACTTCCCCTGGGTCGAGGTCTACGACCCGATCAAGGGCAACATCTACCAACCGCCCTCTGGCTTCATGGCGGGCATCTACGCCCGCACCGACGGCGAGCGCGGTGTCCACAAGGCGCCGGCCAACGAGATCGTGCGCGGGGCGTTGGGTCTCAAGTACCAGATCACGAAGGGCGAGCAGGACATCCTCAACCCGAAGGGCATCAACTGCATTCGCGAGTTCCCGAACCGCGGCATTCGGGTTTGGGGCGCCCGTACCATCTCCAGTGACCCGTCGTGGCGCTATATCAACGTTCGTCGTCTCTTCAACATGGTCGAGCAGAGCATCGAAATCGGCACCCAGTGGGTCGTCTTCGAGCCCAACGACCATCGGCTGTGGAAGCGCGTCACGCGTGACCTCACCGCCTTCCTGATGCGGCTGTGGCGGCAGGGTGCGCTCTTCGGCAAGACTCCCGAAGAGGCCTTCTACGTGAAGTGCGACGAAGAAACCAATCCGCCGGAAGTCATCGACGCTGGCCAGATGATCGTCGAGATCGGCATGTGCCCGGTGAAGCCGGCAGAGTTCGTCATTTTCCGCATCGGCCAAATGCCGGCCGGCGGTGACGTTTCCGAGTAGTCCGACGAACCGGTTCGTTTTTCGGGCTCTTTGAAGGCCTTGGCTAGACAGTCCACCATCACCCAGGAGGAGGCATTATGCCAAACCGTAGAAAGCACGATCACATTGGGCAGTTCAACTTCAAGGTCGAGATCGAGGGCGTGACCCAGGGCGCGTTCCGGAACGTCGAAGGCCTCGACAGCGAGACCGAGATCGTTGAATACCAGGACGGCGACGACATCATCCTGCGCAAGCGTCCCGGCCGTACCAAGTATTCGAACGTCGTTCTGAAGCGCGGCTACATCAACACCGACGAACTGTGGCAGTGGCGCAAGAAGGTCATCGAGGGCAAGGTGGAGCGCAAGAGCGGGTCCATCATCCTCTGCGCCGACGACGGCGGCGAAATCATGCGCTACAACTTCTTCGAAGGCTGGCCCTCGAAGTGGAAGGGCTTCACCCTCGACGGGAAGGGCGCCGACGTCAACGTCGAAGAGATCGAACTCGCGGTCGAGAAGATCGAGCGCGGCTAGTTCTTCTTCGAGAAGTCAGAGCCGTCGAACAAGCAAAAGACCCACTCCGCCGGTCTAGCGGCGGGGTGGGTCGTTTTGCGTTTTGAGCAGGGGACAGGCTGACCATGGCTTTCAAGACCGAGTTTGAATTCACACTTCCGAAGGGTTACGTCGACAAGGACGGCAACCTGCATCGCAAGGGCGTGATGCGGCTGGCCACGGCCAAGGACGAAATTCTCCCCCTCCAGGACTACCGCGTCCAGGCCAATCGCGCGTATCTCGTCATCATTTTGCTTTCGCGCGTCATTACGAAACTCGGCGATCTGAGCTCCGTCAACCCCTCCGTCATCGAGGAGCTGTTCTCCGCCGACCTGGCCTACCTCCAGGACTTCTACCGCCGAATCAACGAGGAAGGCACGTCGAAGATCAAGGTGAGTTGTCCGGCGTGCAGCCACAAGTTCGAGGTCGATCTCGGAGCTGACCTGGGGGAATCATAAGCTACCCCCTGGACCGCTTGTACCAGGAGGTAGCCTACATCGCCTATCATTTCCATTGGTCGCCCGACGACGTCTTGGAGATGGAACACAAGGAGCGCCAGGTCTGGGTGCGCGAGATCTCCGAGATCAACAAGGAAATCAACCGTTCCCGCAGATGATGGGGAGGGGTGTATGGTGACCTACCGGCCTCCTGGCGTCTATCCGGAGCGTGCCGAGCGGCGATATGCCCCACTCACCCTCGCGAAGAGCGGGGTCGTGGGGTTCGTTGGCATCACCGAGAAGGGGCCAACCGACGTCCCGGTCCACGTGACGAGCCTCCGAAGGTTCCACGAAGTCTTCGGCCACCTCCAGCACCTCGACACCTATCTCGAAGAGGCGCTAAAGGGGTTCTTCGACAATGGGGGGCGTGAATGCTACGTGCTCCGCGTGGCCCACCGGGCCAGCCGCGGCACGGGTGGGGCCGCCCGGGCCGAGGCGACGCTCGTCGATGGACTCGGGCGCAGCACGCTTCTCGCGCAGGCCCGCGACGAGGGCACGTGGGGCAACGAGATCGCGGTTTCCGTGCGCCGACCGCCGCCGCGGGTGCGGAGTCTGCTCACGATCGACCTCAAGCCCGGCGACTTGTTGGCCACCATCAAGTCGACCCACGGTTTCGAGCGAGGTACCGTCGTCCGGATTACCGACGGCGAGGGCGAGGTCTACCGCGTCGTGCGTTCGCTCGACGGCAAGACCCTGCAATGGTTCGACGACCAGCCGCTCGATCGGGGGTTCAAGTCCGCTGCCCCCACCTACCTCGAGCCCGTCGAATTCGAACTGTCGGCCGAGACCTTGCGCGCGCGCGAAACCTACCGCAACCTCTCCATTGCCCCCAACAGCCGGAACTACGTGGCGCGCGTGGTCAACGGCGCCTCCGACCTCATTCGGGTCTCCGACCTCGATTCGAACTCCCCGCTGGCCGAGCGCCTGCCGGTCGTGGTCGACGACGTGCGGCTCGCCGGAGGCACCGACGGCATTTTCTCGCTAACACCCGACGATCTCATCGGCATGAACCTCGGACCCGGGGAGCGGTACGGTTTGGCCGCCTACGAGGCCGTCGAAGAGGTCGATCTGCTGTCCATTCCCGACCTCGTGTGGCTGTTTCGCGACGAACGGTGCCAGGCGTTTCGCACGCTCAAGGACGTCGAGGTGGTCCAGCAGTCCATGATCTCGCAATGTGAAATGCTGAAGGACCGCTTCGCGTTGCTCGACGCCCCCGACCCCGACGACCACATCCTGGCCCAGCAGTGGCGCCTGATGTTCGACACCGCGTATGCGGCGCTCTACTTTCCCTGGCTCGTGGTCGATGCCGGCGGAGAAAAACGCTCCATCCCTCCGAGTGGACACCTCGCCGGAATCTTTGCAAGATCCGACGCCGACCATGGCGTTCACCGTGCCCCAGCGAACGAACCGATTCACGGAATCACAGATCTGGAACTGGTCTTGCAAGACGAAGACATCGCGACGCTGAACGAGAGGGGCATCAATTGTATGAAGTACTTTCCAGCGCGGGGCATACGGATTTGGGGGGCGCGCACGGTCTCCTCGGATTCGTCCCAGCGCTTCCTCAACGTTCGGCGCGTCATGAACACCATCATCCGTACGATGAACACGGGGCTGCAATGGGTGGTGTTCGAGCCGAACAACCCGCGTCTCTGGAAGATCGTGGACCGCGATGTGACCTATTTCCTTATGACTCTCTGGGAGAAGGGCTGGTTCAAAGGCGAGGTCCCGGAGGAAGCGTTCTACGTCAAGTGCGACGAGGAAACCAACCCGCCCGAGGTCAGAGATGCCGGGCAGGTGGTCGTCGAAGTCGGCGTCGCCCCTGTACGCCCCGCGGAATACATTGTGTTCCGCATTGCGCAGACCGTTGGGGGTGGACGAGAGACGGGCGAATAGACTGCTGCGATTGCAGGGTTGACAAGTAGCGTCGGCAGGCGCGCTGGGCGGCAGCGCACCGCCCCGCGGACCGTCATGGCGAAGGAGAAACGTCATGCCAGCTGGGGCCAGGAATCAGGACTACCAGGTCAAGTTCAACTTCAACGTCGAAGTCGACGGCATCACCGCCGGACGATTCGTTGAGGCAGGCCCTCTCAAATGGAGCACGGAAGCCGAATCCGTGCGTGAGGGTGGCAACAACGCGGGCAAGGTCAACTTGGTGGGCCCGGGTACCTTCGACAAACTGTCCCTCAAACGTGGGTACCTCATCGCAAATACAGAGTTCTTCCAGTGGATGAAGGACATCCATGACCCGGCCAAAGGCAAGGGCTCGGGGTTGCGGCACAACTTCGACCTCGTCGTCCTCGATGACTCCGGGGCCGAAGTGGGGCGCTACAGCTTCTTCAACGCCTTTGTGTCCAACTATTCGGTCGACGCCTTCAACGCCAAGACGGGCGAGATTGTCATCGAGTCCGTTGAGTTGACCTATGACTACTTCACGGTGAAGGGCTCGGGCGGCAGCGGGTTCACTGGGTCCGAACTGTGATGTTCCGCGCTTCAAGCGTCGCTGGCGGACTCGTGAGGTAGCGAGACCATGGACGAATCCAAAACGCTGGGCACCAAACGCGACGGCACGAGCCCGAGGCTCGTCGCCGACCTCGTGAACCGCTTCGGGAGCGAGCACGCCGACGTAACCCCCGATGACTCCAAGGCCTTGGCGGGCATGGGGGAGTGGCTGGGCCACCTCCAGTCGCGGAGCGACCCGAGCCACGTGGTCCTGTCCGGCGGCTGGACCCCGGCGGGCGGGCGCGACGTTCAAGAGCGTATCGCCTCCCGCTACCGTCTGGCCGAGCGGCCGCCGATTGCGACGGGGATTGCCGCGTTTCTTGGTGGGCTGCGCTGGACTTCTGCGCCCGAGCAGCGGTTTTTCGAATGGGGGGGCTTCGACGATTTCGAGTCCCTGATGCTCGAACCCGAACTGCCCGAGGGGGCCGACGAACTTGGAGACACATCGCCCCGACCCGCAGCGCGCGCAGGGGGATTGCGTGCGGGGCGGAAGGGCCGCGGACAGGCGAGCGTCCAGTCTCGCTCCGCGAAGGCGGGTGAGGTTGCCCGGTTGTCAGTGGCCACGCCGCCGCCCGGCGCTCCAATGGCCGCCGGCAACCTTCTCAGCGGCGAGTCGCTCGCCCCGCCGGAACCGCTGCGCGCGGTTTCTGCGGGCGCAGCACCGGTCGTCCTCGACGGCGTCCCGCTCAGCCCGCGCACACTGCCTGCCTTGACGGCAGCGCTTGCGCGGGTTTCCGAGGTCTTCCAAGGGCCGGCTGCCGCGACCGCGCGGCGTTTCAGCCCGGCTGCCTTTTCGGCGGCGCTCAAGGTCGTGTCGTTGACCTCGGCTGATGCGCCGAGCCAAAGGCGCCATGGTGCGCCGCCGCAGGCGACAACCGACCCGCGCAGCCAAGCCGCGGCGCAGGGCGTCTCACCGCGCGCGGTCGGCTTCCACCGCGGGATGGAACTGGGGACTGTAGTCCCCGGATCGGGCACGGGTGACCCCACTCCGGGGACCCCAGAAACCCGAATTTCTGCCAGGGCCCAGAAACGACGGGTACCCGCGACGTCCGCCGCCGACCCGACGATGCGACTCGGCCGGTACGGCTTCGCGCGCGACTTCAGTCTGACGCCGGCCGAAACCTTCTCGTCCTCCGTCATTCTGCGCGCCTTGGACGAGGCGCCCGACGCCGGACCTGACGCGTTTTCGCCGGGAGCAGGGTACGTCCAGCCGGCGGCTCCGGCCGCGCAGTCAACGGCGCTTGTTGGCGACAACGACATTGTCTACGTGTCTCTCGAAGACCTGGATCCGGCCGTACTTGGCGGCGGCGGCGAGGCCGAGGCCAGTTTGCGTGTGCCGACGGGCCTGCGTACGTTTGCCCGACTGCCCGCCACGGTGCGCGAGCGGCTCAGCAGCCATGCCTTGACTGTGACCGAGGCCGTTCGTCTCCAGCAGGCCCTGGCCCGCTCCGCGTCCTCGCCGGCCGGTCGACCGCTGCGGTCCCCGCACGCGCCGAGCGCCGCCGCGCAGGCGGCCGTCGTGCCAGCCGCCGCGGTGCGCGACCGGGTCGATGTGCAGACTCCGCCGTCTCTGCCGGCGGCGCTCCGCAACGCTGTGGCCGCGCGCACGCTGCCCGCGGAGGCGCGGTTTGGCTCGAGCGAGGTCGAGCCCGCGCAGCCGCGCCCCATTGGGCAGCCGGCTGTGCTCGGGCGTCCCGAACTGCTCGCCAGCCAGGTTCGCGCTCTTCGGGCTGCACTGCAGCCGAGGACGCTGCGGGCGCCGTTGGTTGGGCGTGACGCGCCGTCGGCGACGCCGGGCACCCGACCGGGAGCCAGGACGCGCGCAGCGAGCATCGAGTCGTGGATCCACGGGCTGGCCGCGATCCCGGGCGTGGAATCCGGCGCGTCCCCCACGGTGGGTCTTGGCGGTTCCCTGACGTCCGCCGCCAACGAGGCGGCGGGGCCGCGCCAGGTGCGGGCCGCGACCGAGGACGTTGGCCAGGGTCGCGTCGTCCCTGCCGGCATTCTCGATGGGGAATCCTTCAGCTGGTCCGGGTTCGACTTTCTTGCCCCGCAGGCCGAGGAAGCGGTCGTGCGCGACGAACAGCGTGTCGTTGCGGCCGCCCTTGCGGCAGCAGCGGGCGCGTCGCCGACTGGGGCGCAGCGTGCGGCCCAGCGCAGTACGTCGAAGCAGCCCCGACGGGCTCGGACCACTCGGGTGGCAGCCGCCCTTGAGCCCACGGCTTCTCTGGTCGGCGGCGTCGCTCCGGCCCTGCCCCCGACCGTCTCCGAGGCGCTGGCGGGGCTGACGGGCACCCGGCCCACCATCGCGGCGGGCGTTCGCCTGCGGGCCGACGTCGAAGAGGTAGGACGCGGCATCCGCCGCGCGGCCCCGGCCCGTGCGCAGGCCCCGGTCCCCGGCACCGCCGACGTTGCTCCGGCCACGGCGACCGGTCGTCCGACCGAGGCCGCGTCCTCCGCGTTGACCGCGGAGACGCCGGAACTTGCGGCCTATTCCTACCTGCCGCGACTCGTGGCGCACCTTGGCGTCCGTCAGGCCGCAGCCGTGCTGCCGGCCCTGCGTACCGCGGAGGCGCGTCGCACCCTCACCGCCCGGACACCCGAACAGATCTCACGTCTCGTCGGTCCCGAACGGACCTACGCGGAGGGCTGGCTCTCCTCTGCCGTCGAATTGACGCGCGAGTGGCTTCGCCCCGTCGGGCCGGAGGGCCCCGCGGCGCTTCCAGAAGACGCCCGCGGGGTCGAGTCGGCCGCCGCATCGACGCGGCAGCGCGGGTCGGCCACGGCGGTGGGTGCAAGCGTGGCCGCCGATGCCCGCCCCCGGCGAGCTTCGGCCGAAGTCAGCGCGCCGGCGTTTGGGTTGCATCCCGGCTCCACGGGGGAGCCCGTGGGGCATGAGCGAACCGGTGGCGCAGTGGCGAGTGAGCGCGGGCGCTACTGGGGCGGCTTCGCGCCGTTGCGCAGTCGGGGCGCCAGTGGGGTGGCCGACGTCCTTCGTCAGGAGGCCCTCGCGATGGCCCTTGCGAGCCGTCACGCTGCCACTTCGGGCGACACCCCCTCGGCATCGAGCCCTTGGGACCGTGCCTGGGCAGGCGATCTGCTGACACTCGTCGAGCTCGAAGAGGCTCTTCGGACAGGCCCACCCGCTGGACAGGCCGAGGTCGGCGGTGATCCTGCCGCCGAAACGCGAATCGGCCGCGCCGGCGCCCGGGCCGGGGTCGAACCGCGGAGGACGGTAGATGTGCCGGTCGACCGAGCAACAGCGGCCGGCGCCCCAAGTGGCCGCGCCGCGTTGGGCGCGGTCGAACTCGGCCGGGCCCTGACGGCAGCGCGCCAGGTCCAGGAGCGGATGGGGGCGCCGACCCCTGTGGTGCAGCGCGTCGCTGCGGGGCTGCTGGGCCGTGAGACGGTCGGGCTTCGCCTCTCGACAGCGGTCGACGGGAGACTGACCGAGACCGAACCGGCCAACGACGTCGTGGCTCGGGCCGAGTCTGCGGCGAGGCCGCTCGGCGGGCCCGCATTCACCGGTTTGGCGGATCGGCTCGAACGCTTGTGGGGGGGCGCTGCAGAGTCCCGCACCTCCCTCACGGGCCTTCCCGATGGCACGACCGAAGCATTCTGGGCCGAGGACGGCGCCCTCGTGCTGCCCGAACCCTCCGAGGCCGAAGCGTCGTCTCCGGCCGGTGGCGAGACGGGCGGCCTCCCGACGGCCCTCGCGACTCGGGCGGCAGCGCGGCGTGGTGCGCGCCCGGGGCGTCTCAGCGTTTCTCGGGGCGGCGCCGCCGACCAGCCGCTCACGGCTATCGAACGCGTCGCCGCGCGGCGTCTGGCGGCAGCCGCCAGCGGTGCTTTGCGGCGTCAGCCGCAGGCGGGCGGGCCGGCGGAACCCGGGCGATCGACAACCGCGTACCCGACCCTCATGGCCGTTCTCGCCGATCGGCCCGACGTTGCCGCCCGGGTTCTGCGTGCGGTTGGCGGCCAGGCCGATACGGCCGCGCAACTGCTGCGGCTCGAACCTGCAAGGCTGCCTCGGGCCGTTCGCGATGCGCTCACCCAGGCCGGCATCGACTGGGCCGCGCCTGCGCCCGCCGGAGGTGGCGCGGTGGCTGCCGAAGCCACCCGGCGTGCCAGCGCGGCGGTTCTCGACATCGAAACCATGATCGCGCTCGCCCTTGCCGACACAACGGGCGGGGTGGGCGACCCGATCAAGAGTGGCTTGGCCGAACGGGCCCTCGGCGAAATCCCTGCCGCTTGGGCCCACGCCAACGACGCCATGGTGCAGCGGTTGGTCGAGCGGCTCACGCGCAGTCGGGCCGTCCGGCCTCTGGACATTGGCTTCGCCGACATGGAGCCGGTCGCCGGCGACACCGCCGCCACCTCTACAGAAGTGCCTGAGGCAGGCGGTGGGGTCACGCTGGTGCAGCCGGGTGCGGCGCCGACCCCGTCCGAGAATGAGCCGGCGCGGCGCACGCGTCGTGACGTCGTGGCGCCTGAGGGTCCTGGGGCCCCGATGACGGCGGCCCTCGACGCTGTCGACATGTCGCCGGTCACGTGGGACCTGATTCAGACCCGGCTCAGCAGCGCGCCCGTGTCGCACGCGCGTCCGGCCAACGTGTCTGGGGTGGCCCAGGCCATGTTGAGCAACCGCGTTCTGACCCGGTCTACACTGCCGCTCGTGGCTCCGGCCGTTGCCCAGGTCGCGGCGCAGGCGCAACTCAGCGCGTCCGGCGGTCCGACAGCCGACGCCCAGCCCACGCAGACGCAGGCCGCTGCTGGCGATGGCGCCGGTGCGGGCCTCGAAAAGCAACCCAAGCTCGATATGGAGCGTATCGCAAAGGAAATTGCGTCCAGGATTTCTCTGCGTGCGAGACGAGAGAATGATAGGAGAGGGACATGGCTCTGAAAAACGACATCATGGGCCAGGCGTACGGCGGAGAACTGGCCCGGGCCAAGCTCAAGGTCATCGCCGAGCATGCGGGGTCGATTTCGGGTCCGACGGAACTGGAGTTGCCGATCAACCCGAACAAGGTGACCGTCTCGAAGGAGGTCAACCGGGGTTCCGACTCTCCGGCCGTGGGCTCCGACACGAGGCAGCGCCAGGAAACGGGCAGCGAACCTCGCACGGTGACTCTCCATGACGTGATCTTCGATACGTACGAGGAGCGCGACGACGTCCGCACCAAGTACATCGACACGTTGGAGAAGTTTGCGAGCGTCGACAAGAACCTGCACCAGCGACCGACCCTGATGCTCGACTGGGGTGCGTTCAAGACGACGTATGAAAGTGGGGGCAAGCTGCTCGTCGAAATCTCCAAGTTCGACGTGACCTACACGATGTTCCTGCGCGACGCCACCCCGGTGCGGTGCCGCACGACCATCGTGCTCAAAGAGGTCACCGACCCGAAGGAGAAGGCGTCCGAGATGCAGTCGCCCGACCACGCGAAGCTGCACACCGTCATTCGCGGCGACACGCTCCAGGCCCTGTCCTTCAAGGAGTACGACGATCCCCGGGAATGGCGCCGCATTGCGGATGCCAACAACCTGGACGATCCGATGCAGCTCGAGCCCGGGACGAAACTGTTGATCCCGCCCATCCTCAAGTGAGACGGGCGTCGCCGTAAGCGGGGAGAGCGGCTGCCATGGCAAGCGGACAGACCGGAAAAGAAGTCTCCATCTCCATCAAGATCGATGGCAAGGAAACGTTGACCGGCTCGGTTGGGGGGTCCGAACCCCTCATCGACGGTGGGCCGATCCCGTACCTGCGGGTGGAGAAGTACCTGAACGCACCGGACAGCTGTGTGGTGCAGTTCAGCCAAATCAAAGAGGGCAAGATCGACATTCTCGATCAGGACTTCGAGGGCAAGTCCATCGTCATCGAGGCGGGTATCGGCCGCGGCAGTCGCGGGCCCCTGTTCGTTGGCGAGATCGCGTATGTCGAGCCCCACTTCACCACGGGGGAAGAGCCTCCGTATACCGAGATCGGGGCGTACGACCACTCGCACCGCCTCACCCGCGGCACGCGTTCCCGAACCTGGGGCGACGGGGTCCAGGCGAGTGAGAAGGTCAGCGACGTCGCCAGCAACGTCATCTCGTCCAGCATGAGCCAGAAGGGCGATGCGACCGACCAACTCTCGATCGACAAGGTCGACGCGTCGACGCCTCAGCACGCCTACGTCGCCCAGGTCAACCAGAACGACTACCAGTTCATGCGGCGGCTGGGCTACGCAATGGGACGCGTGACCGACTCGGACTCGACCGCCGACGACAAGAAAGTCCGATTCGCCAAGATCGACCCATCGGCGGGCGAGGTCGTGACGATTTGCCGCGAGGCAGCCGGACAGGATCAGTCGCAGGTCCTTGCGACGAACATGCGTCTCGGTCTCAGCGCCGTTCGGCAGGTCGTCAAAGTCATCGTGCGCGGCTGGAACCAGAAAGAAAAGAAGAACATCGTCGGTATTGCTGAATCGAGCGACATCAGTTTCGACGGCACGCCGGGCTGGCAGCGTTCGGCGCAGGCGTTCTACGGCAGCGCGAGCGCCGGGCGCGTCTACGAAGTGGTCAACCAGCCCGTCGACAGCAAGGAAGAAGCCGATGCCGTGGCGCAGGCTATCTTCAACGGGCTGTCGCTCGACTTCGTTACCGGCGAGGCCACGTTCCCCGGGCGACCTGGCATCAATCCGGGCGACATGGCCAAGGTTGACGGCAAGTACGGCGGACGTTTCGGTGGCAAGAAATTCCTCATCACGGGGGTTATCCATACCATCGACCGCTCCAACGGGTTCCTGACAACCCTCCAACTCGCGCGCAACGCCATCGGCGATCCCACCGCCTAGGCGTGCGGGCTGGTGGCCTCACACCCGTTCGATTGCTCGCCCCGCGGTCACAGCGCCCGCGGGTTGCCCTCTGGATGGCGGCCGCGACCCAAGCGGTTGCCGCTTGCGGCGCCGGCAGGGTACCTTCCCTCTCCGGACCTGGTCGGCGTCGCGCCCACTCCCCAGTCAGAACCGCTCGTCACGATTTGCCGGACGTGATCGCCCCTCGCGTCGTGTCACGCGCGGCACCGCGGGCGTTTCGGGCCCGCACCGCGCTTCGTCGGGGCCCCTCGTAGCGCCGGTCGGCGGAAACGATCCGGCAGAGCGGCGAAGCCTGTTGCAGTCCGGGGCCGTGTGCTATCCTCGGGTTTCGTACGCGCCGTGGGTCGGGGACGAGCCCCGAACCGCGACCCAAAGAGCTGGAGGAAGCTCAAGCCATGACGCACCGTCTCGCCTTCGCCGCGCTGTTCTTTGCGAGCACTCTGTTGCATGCCGGTCTGCGGGCCGACGAGCCGGCTCCCACCCCCTTCCCGGGGAGCGACGCCGGGGCGCCCCGGAGCACGTGGCAACTCTACCCCGAGTACGAGCACGGCATGCTGCGCTTCGAACGCGGCGAGTTTGCCGTCTCACTCGGAATGCGGCTTCAGACGCTGGTGTCGGTTTGGAACGGCGACGAGGCCTTGCTCGACGAAGGCGACCTCATGGAAGTGCCGGGGTTCCGGCTGCGGCGCACGCGCATCACCCTTGATGGTCAATTCATCGATGGCCTGACGTTCGGCTTGGGTGCAGAACTCTTCGACCAGGAAGAGACCGACGGGCCGTTGCTCGACGCCTGGCTCGACTATACGCCCACGCACTACATCGGGGTCCGGTTGGGCGCCCACAAGGTGCCCTACTCGGCGGCACGGCTGCATCCGGCGCTCAACCTGGCTTTCGTCGAACGAGGCCTGGCCACGCGCGCCATGGCGCCCGACCGGGTGGCGGGGGCCACGCTGCACTCGACTCCGTGGCAAGACAGGCTCGCGCTGCAGTTGGGGGTCTACAACGGCATCGAGCGCAGATCCGGGTCGGCCTATCGTGGCTGGGAGGGGCTTGGCACGAGCCTGGGCAACCGATTCGAACGACTGCTCGTGGCCGCGCGGCTTGACTTCGAGCCGCTCGGTCCGGTCGGGCCCGAAGAACTCGACCAGCACAAGACGACGTCCCCCTTGTTCGCGGTGGGCGGTGGCTTCATCTACAGCCCGGCGAAGACCGTGACCATGGTCGGGGCAGCGGGCTCGCTGCACTTCAAGTGGTACGGCTTCAGCCTGTTCAGCGAAGTGCTCTATCAGCGCGAGTGGCCCGAACAGCAACCCGACACCCTCAACGTGCTGCCTCACCGCACCGAGCGCCTCACGTTCGTCGGACAGGTCGGCTACACGATCCTGCGCGACCTGCTTGCGCTCGCGTTCCAAGTCGAGTGGCTCGACCTCAACATGGACCTCGAAGACAACCAGGACGAGATCATCCTGAGCGGGGTCATCAACGCGTGGGTCGTGCGCGACCTCCTGAAGGGCCAAGTCCAGTACAGCCACCGCGAAGAACTGCATGGCGTGTCACGCGCCAACGACGCGGTCTACCTGCAGGTTCAGCTCGGCTTCTAGCCAGGGAGGTGGCCAATGATCGGGGGCATGGTCCGACGGTTGACCTGGGCGGGACTCATCCTCGCCTGGGCAGCCACCTCGCCGGGCTGCAACAACAACGAACGCACGCTCCAGGCGAAGCGCATCGAGCGCGAAGACGAACTCATCGGAGGCCCGCTGGCCAAGGGCCAGATCGGCGACTTCCTGCTCGAAAACGACAAGGTCCGGGTCGTCATCACGGCCACGGGGCACTCGTGGGAAGTCGGCCTCTTCAGCGGCAGCCTCATCGACGCCGACCTGCGCCGGCCCGAGCGGTCCTTTGTGGCGGCTGGCGGGCTCGACCAGTTTGCCGAGCTGTTTCCCACCGTGAATCTCGTCACGGCCAACCCCAATGCCCCCGTGCGCGACCTCGTCGCGGCCCCGGCCGGGGTCCCCATGTGGGCGCCCGACGGCTCGGGTCAGGTTACGAACGAGACACGGCAGCTGCGGGTTGTCGACGAGCACGTGAGCGGGGTCTGGATCGAGAGCGACGGCTCGGACGGCACCGAGGCCGCCGTGGTCGCCGAAGGGCGCGGCGCCTTCCTTTTCGAGGCGCTCGGCTTGCTCCAGAGCCCGGAACTCTCGGCGTTCGTGAAGAACCTGAAAGTTGGGTTCGACTTCCGGACGACGTATGCCGTCCGGCCGGGCGAGTCTTGGGTGCGCATGCGCACGACCATCCGCTACAGCCCGAGCGACGTGCCCGCCGGCTGTCCCGGTCTGCCGGGCGACGACTGCCCCCTCGCCTGTCCGGCGGGCTACGAAACCGAATCCGTACCGGGAACCGAGGACGCCGCAACCGGCGAATGGAGCGAACTCGACTGTCCGACGTGCCGCTGTACCGTCGCCGGGAGCCAGGACTGGCAGCGTGAAGCCTGCGCCAACGCGCCCGTTTTTCGCCCCGACCCGGCCGACCCCACGACCTGGCATCGCTTCTGCCACGTGCCGGGCCAACCGACCGTTCCATGCACCGACTACGAGGACCCAGCGGCTTGCGAATGTGGCTGCCTCAAGAGCGATTTTGGCGTGCAGGGCGACTGCAGCGCCTCCGGCGGCTACCGCTTCGAGGAAATCGAGGTCCCGAAGGAAGGCGGCGAGCCGGGCGAAGTCCGCCGCGTGTTCTGTCCGGTCTGCGCGTGCGACGGCAGCGACGACCTGCCGCTGTACACCGAGAGCACGAGCATCTTCAACGACATCATCGGCGACCTGCCGTTCATCAACCCACGTCGCTGGCAACCGGGGATGATCGCTGGCGATTTCCTCTTCTTCGGCAAAGAATGCAACGTGTTTGCACCGGGGCTCGGCTACGACGAAGACCGCCGCATCTTCGAAAACACCTGGGAAGGCATCGGCACCATCTCCAACCCGCTCTGCACCGACTATGTGGCCGCCGTCGGCGACCGCGTGTCGTACGGCTACTTCGCCTACGATCCCACACTGAACGTCGACGAACCGATCGACTCGGCCCGCTGTCCGACGAAACGGCTGGCACTCGTCGGGCTCAACTACCGGCCGCAGCTCTGGGACGAGGGCTCGCAGACGTTCACGGACATCTTCGACCGGCACCAGCGTCGCCGGGCGCGCGCTGGCATCCGGCAGGCGCTCGTCGACGATTTCGGCGTGACCGACACGGGCGTGGCCAGGTCGTTGCTCACGGCCTTGCGCGTCGAACGCACGCCGCTCGTGCTCCGCACGCTCGAAACCCACTGCTACAACGGCAAGGATGACGACGCCGACGGCGTTCGCGACTGCGAAGACACCGACTGCGCGGGCGCCACGTGCGACTTCCGCTACGAAGAGTGCGAGGGCAAAGACCCGTGTCCCGCAATCGAAGACCCCCCCGCCGATTGCGATCGCACCGGCGACAGCCGTTGTGATGGCTCCGACCTGGCGATTCAAGCCGCCATCGACGCCTTCGACGCGGCGCTCGGCGTCGCCGTCGTGGCCGAATCCGTGTGCACCGACGGCCTCGACGACGACGGCGATGGGCTCACCGACTGCGACGACGGTGACTGCGGCAGCGGAGCGGGGGGCTGCGAAGTCGGAACTGCCGACGATACCTGCAACGCCCGCGGCTGCCGGAGCGGGGAGGCCGACTGCCTTCGAACGGGCGACGACCCAGCGTGCTGCCTCAACGGGGCTGACGACGACGGTGACGGGGCGGTTGACTGCGACGACGACAACTGCGGCGTCGAGCCGGCCTGCCAGACTCCCGTGGCCTCGGCCGAAGACCTCCTCACGGTGGGCTTCATCCCGGCGCCGGAGTGTCAACAGCCGAAGCTGCTCATCCCCCTGTTCACGAACAGTGCCACGGCGGTCATCACGCACGGCAAGCGCTGTGCCACGAGCCCGCTCTACGGCGATACGTGTCAGGGGGAGCGCTCGCTGAGCTACGAGCGCTTCTTCCTGATCGGCGAAGGCGATGTCGCGTCCATCCTCGACAGCGTGTACACGCTGCGCGGACAGGCCACCGGCACGCTGCGCGGGGCCGTGCTCGAAGCCGGCACCATGCGTCCCGTGCCGCACGCCGACGTTTTCGTACTGCGACTTCCCGTGGCCGCTCCCGCGTCGGCCGCGGCCGAGGGCAAGGCGGTCGAACCGAGCGAAGACCAACAGAACGCCGACTTCCTGCGCTACGGCTTCGCCTGGCGCGACCTCATGGACGTTCGCGATCCCTTCGACCGCAACAATCCGGTCACGTACGACATGCTCGTGCGCGCCAACGACATCGCGTTCGGCAACATGGGGTTCGTGACCCAGATGCAGTGCGACCGGGGCAGCGACCCGCGGCTCGACGGCGACTTCCAGGGGCGCTTGCTGCCCGGCACCTACGCCGTGGTCGCGCGCGGGTCGGACACGACGGTGTCGGCCCTCCAGATCGTCCAGGTGCGCTCAGGCCAAACGACCGACGTCTACCCGCTCGTGCCTCCGCCCGGCAAGGTCAACTACCGGGTCTACGATGAGCACGGCGCGCTCGTGCACGCCAAACTGGTGTTCGTTGCGCTCGATTCGGCCGGCGAAGAATGCACGTGGGATGGCCAGCCCGCCCGCAACGAATCCGGGCGCATCTGTCCGTCGCGGCGGCGCGTCGAACTCGGCGACGGCCGCAAGGACGACGGCGTGCGCACGGTGCTCTACGCCCCCTTCGGCCAGGGCAGCGACAGCATCGAGCCCGGCCGCTACAACGTTTACGTGTCGCACGGGCTCGAATTCGGCATCGACGTCATCGAGAACTTCGAGGTCGTGTCGGGGCTCACGGTGACGCTCGAAGCCCAGATCCAGCGCGAACTCGACACCCAAGGTTGGATCGCCGGCGACTTCCACCTGCACGCCCGCCCCAGTTTCGATGGCGGGGTGTCCATCGAAGGCCGGGTCACGTCCAACGTCATCGAGGGCCTCGAACTGGTCACCGCCACCGACCACGATGTCGTCGTCGACTACTCGCCGTACGTCAACAAGTTGGGGTATGAGCCCTACTTGAAGACCCAGGTTGGCGTCGAATTGACCACGCTCGAGTTTGGCCACTGGAACGCCTATCCGCTGCGATACGAGGGGTTGTCGTGGCCAGTCCACGGTGCCATTGACTGGGTGGGCCTCGACAACCAAGAGCTCGTCGACGTGATGCGCGACAAAGGGGTCAATGGGCCGGCCGAAACCGTCGTGCAGTGCAACCATCCGCGCGACGGGTTCATGGGCTACCTCGACCAGCTCGGGCTCAACGTGCTCGACCTCAGCCGCGAGACCTCGTTGCTCGAACGGTGCAATCCACAAACCGAACGGATCTCCTGCGATTTCGACGCAATGGAGATCATGAACGAGAAACGCTTCGAGCTCATCCGCACGCCGACGGTGGGCGAACTCGACCGTTTCTCCGACTGCCTCAGACTTCTCGAGGCGGCCGAAGACAACGAAGACGTCGTCGATCTGCTCGGCGACGGCGTCGATGTGCCCGACACGGCGTGTCACTGGGCGCTGCACTTGCCGTTCGTCGATGCTCAGACGTGTCGCGACCAGGCCTGCCCCGGTATCGACGTCGACGCCGGGGTCCTGCCGCCCGACTGCCGCCGCCGCTGCGCCGATCTCGCCAGCGAACTCTGTGAAGCCGAGCGCTGCACGTTCGCCGGCGTGTCCGACCCGGACTTGCGCGCAGCGCTCCAGGGCCGTTGCCGCGCACGCTGCGCCGAGGATGCGCGACGCGACTCGCTGCGGCGGGCCTGGCATGAGGAATTCCGAGCTGCCATCGTCGGCAGCGACGGGGCAAGCCACTGCGCCGACCCGACGGTCAGCATGCTCGACTGCAGACGCCACGCCTTCGAGGGGCTCAAGTATCTGGCCGTGCGCTACATGATCGAGCGCACGCCCGCCGAAGAAGAGGCCCTCATGAGCCTGCCCGCGGAGCAGGACCCAGGCTGCAAACTCAACCCCGAGACACCCGACGGTTGCCGCCTGCGCGATACGGTTTCGGGGTGCCCGAACTGCTACTGCGAGTCGTGCGTGTGCGAGCTGGCCGCGCGCTATCCGCCGTTGGCCGGCTGCTGCGGCGAGGGAGGCTCGTGGGGCGAGAACTGCGCGCTCGCGTGCGACTGGCTCTGCAACGGCTGCACCGAGATTCTGCCCTGCACCGGTTTCACCAACATCCTCGACGACTGGTTCAAATTCCTGAACGCTGGCCTCATTATCACGGGGGTTGGCAACAGCGACTCGCACGACCTGCTCTACGAAGGCGGCATTCCGCGTACGTTCGTGCGTTCGTCGACCGACGTCCCATCCGCCATCGACCTGCGCGAGATCGGCCGCAACATCAAGGCACACAAAGCCATGTTCTCGACCGGACCGTTCATTCGCTTCGCGCTGTCCGGCGAAACCGGCGACCAGGCCGATATCGGCGAAACCCTAGTGCTGCCAGCCGGCGAGCCGGTGAAGGCCCACGTCGAAGTGACCACGGCGTCCTGGTTCGGCATCGACTATGTCGAGGTGTACCGCAACGGCGTGCTGGAATACGTCGCCTACCCGGGGCTCGACTACCCGGCTGGCGAGCCGAGCGACCGCCCGAGCGACATTCTCGACTACCGGGCGACGATCGAGTTTGCGCGCCCGGCCGAGGACTCGTGGTACCTCGTCCTGGCGTACGGTTTGGGTCCCGACAACGACCTTGCGCCCGTGTATTTCAGCCTGCCCTACGGCAAGATCCTGCTCCCGACCGTGATCGAACTCGGCTTCGGCCAGATCCTCGGCGCGCTCGGCTCCGCCGCCAAACCGCTTCTCGACATGTTTGGCATCGGCGGTGGCGCCCTGCCCGAGCGGTTCCCGACGCTTCCTTTTGCCGCCACCAATCCCATCTTCGTCGATGTCGACGGCGACGGCTGGCGGGCGCCCGAGCAGCGTGTCCACGAAGTCGTTTCCACCGCGGCCGACGGGCGGGCCAAGACCTGCACGCTGGTCAAGGACGAGGCGGGCCAGGTGTTGCCCGTCCAGTCCGACTGCGCCGAGGGCGAACTCTGCGGCGACGACTGCACGCCGACGCTCGACGGCGATGGCAACGTCGCGCAGGCCTGCGACGAGCGGGGCTACTGCCTCGCCCCCGCGCCCGCCCTGCCGCGCTTCTGCTCTCAGCCCTGCCCGCTGAAGCGCAGCCCCGATGGCTTGTTCCAACTGGTGTCGTCGAACTGCGGCGAAAACCAAATCTGCGCCGATGACGGCGATGGCGACGACATGGGCTTGTGCATCGTGCCCGTCGACCTCGCGAAATGCCCGAACGTCCGGCCCGAAGACACGTTCCTCGGCAAGCACGGCACGCTCGCGAGCCAGCAGCAGGCGCTCACGAGCGGCGCGCCTGCGGGTTCGGCGGGCGATGAGACGGCGCGCGAGTTCATGGCCGCCTTCGCCAGCAAGTTCGTCGGCGCGTTCTTCGCTCGCTGCAGTCGCCACTAGGCCCGGGCTCGCGCTTCATGATTCGCTCTGCGCGGCCCCGCCGGAGAGGTGTGCGCCGCAGTCCCGATCCCGCGACGGAGGGGGCCGCCCCCGTCGCCACGGTGCACCCCGCGGCAACGTCTGCAGCGCGTCTGCCGGGCGGCGGCCTTGGCAGCCGCTTGGCGCGTGTCCTGGCCCCAGCGTTCGCGCTGGCGCTGCTGCTCGGTCCGTCACCGTCCCTCGGGCATCCGTTCGGGCTCTCCTCGATCGATCAGAACGTCGCGGTGCGGGTAGGGCCGGAGCGCATCGACCTCGTGTTCGCACTCGACATGGCCGAGGCGGTCTCGGCCCAGCTGCTCCAGATCGCCGACCGTGACGGTGACACCGTGCTGTCTCCGGTCGAGCGGGCCGACGTTCTGGCTGCGCTCGGGTCGCAACTCGTCTCCCATCTTCACATCACGGCCGCGGGTGTGCCGGTGCGCCTGACGGTGGCGCGGCAAGAACTCTTGCTGCCACGAGGAGAACTGGGACTCGTCAATGTGAAGGCGCGTTTCTGGCTCGCCGGGCGCTACCCGCCGGGAACGCTCTCGGCCAACACCGAACTGCTCCTGTCGAACGCCAACTACCCCGACCGGGCGGGGGAGCGGGCCTTCCAGGTGCAGGGCGATCCCATGGCGGCGCTGCGCTACCGCATCCTCGGCGAGGCGCCGGTGCGCGGCAAACTCCGGCACTGGGGCCTTCGCGCCGTCTACCGGGCATCGGATGCCGCCATTGCGCGCGCGCCGGGCCTGCCGCCGCTGCCCGACGGTCCGGTGCCACCCGCCAAGCAGGAGGCTGGCCGGTCGCTCTCCACGTCTTCCCTCGATCCGCTGGCGGCGCGGCTCGGGGCACGCTCCCTGAGCCTCTGGGTTGTCCTGGCGGCACTGGGGCTGGCCTTCCTGCTCGGCGCTTTCCATGCGTTGAGCCCCGGGCACGGCAAGGCCCTGGTCGCCGCCTACCTCGTCGGTAGCCGCGGCACCGTGCGCCACGCCCTCCTGTTGGGCCTGACCGTCACGGCGACGCACGTCGTGAGCGTTCTCGTCCTGGGGCTCGTGACGTTGTTTCTGTCGGCGTACGTGCTGCCCGAGACCCTGGTCCCCTGGCTCAACGTGACGTCGGGCTTGCTCGTGCTCGGCGTCGGGCTGCTCCTCGTCGTGCGCCGATCGCGGGCGCTGCGCTCCTTACGCGCCGGTGGGCCCGCGCACATCCACGCGCCCGACCACGCTCATCCGTCCGAGCACGACCACGGTCACGAGCATGGGCACGAGGCGCCCGACCGCAGTCACGGGCACGCGCACGGCCCGATTCATCATCACCCCGCCACGGTATCGCCGGCGCGGCTCACGGAAGTCTTCTGGCTCGGCGTCTCGGGAGGACTCGTGCCCTGCCCGTCGGCCCTGCTCCTGTTGCTCGTGGCGGTCAATTTGCAGCGGGTGGCCTTCGGGCTGCTGCTGATCGTCGTGTTCAGCGTCGGCCTGGCTGCCGTGCTCGTAGCCATCGGGGTTCTGGTTGTCAAGATGCGCGGCTGGCTCGACCGGCGGGCCGGGCTGTCTCGCCGTGTGCCCTACCTCGGGGTCATCAGCGCGGTCGCGGTGGCTCTGCTCGGTGTGGCCATGACCCTCATGGCCCTTCTCGAAGGAGGGTTTTTCCGATGATGACGGCTGCGCCCGATCTGCGCGCGGTGCGGTGCTTTGTCTCGGACATGGACGGCACCTTCTATCTGGGCGAGCGACTGCTTCCGGGCAGTCTACGGTTTGCGGCACTGCTGCGCGAACGCGGCGTGCGGCTCCTGTTTCTCACGAACAACTCGTCGAAGGCGCCCGAGGAATACGCCGCGAAACTCACGCGCCTCGGCTACCCGGCCACGGCCCACGACGTCTTCACATCGGGCGAGGCAACCGTCGAACTCGTCGTTCGGGAGCGTCCCGGCGCCCGGGTCGACGTTTTCGGGACGCCCTCGCTGCGCCGCCAGTTCGTCGAGGCCGGAGTCGCACTCGACGAGGTGCAGCCCGACCTCGTGGTCCTCGGGTTCGACACCACCACCGACTACCCGAAGCTCGTGAGGCTTTGCGCGCACGTCGCGCGAGGCGTGCCGTACTGGGCCACGCATCCCGACCGCACGTGCCCGACCGAGGACGGGTTCATTCCCGACGCCGGCGCCTTCATGGCGCTGGTCGAGGCTGCCACGGGGCGCCGCCCCGACCGCATCGTCGGCAAACCCGAGCGCGACATCATCACGGCGCTCAGCGTTCGCACGGGCCTGGCGGGAAACGAGCTCGCCATCATCGGCGACCGGCTCTACACCGACATCGCGACGGGGCTCGCGGCCGGCATTCCGGCCATCCTCGTGCTGAGCGGCGAGACGCGTCGCGCCGACCTCGCGGGCAGCCCCGTGCAGCCGAACCTCGTCGTGGAGGGACTCGCCGAGCTGGCCGACCGGCTGGCCGCCACCACCTGAACGTTGCGCGGCGCCTCGGCCGGGACGGTCTGGCTCGCGCACCGGCCAGCCGAACGCCGGCCACGGCCGCGTGTCCCGAACGGCTGGGCGGCGCTCAAGAGCCGTGCATCTCAGGGGCCGGTCGGCACTGCCGATAGACTGACGACATCGCGCACGGCGAAGCCTTTGGCCGTCTCCGCGACACGGCAGGCTTCGACCCGCGGGTCGTGGAAGAACGCGAGCGTCCAATCCTCGGCGACCGCGCGCGCCAGAATGCGCTGCTTCTCGGCGATGGTGACGGCGGGCGCGAGGTCGTACGCCATGATGTACGGAACCGGTACGTGCGCCGCCGTGGGAACGAGGTCGGACGCGAACAGGCAGCTGCCCTGAGGGCCATGCACCACGGGCAGGATCTGTCCGGGCGTGTGACCCGAGACGACCAGCAGCCGCAACCCCTCGAAAAGCGGGAGCTCGTCCGTGTCGTGCAGCACGAGTTCGGCCTGCGCGACAAGCGCCTCGATGCGTTCGGCGAGGTAGCTCGCTCGGTCGCGCACGTTCGGCCGGCGGGCGTGTTCGAGTTGCGCGCGGCCCAGGTGGACGCGCGCCGCCGGAAACTGCGGCAGGAACGACCGATCGGCCTGGCGTACGACGAGAGCTGCGGCGTGGTCGAAGTGGAGGTGAGTGACGATGACGTCGGTGACCGCCTCGCGGGAGACACCGAGCGCCGCCAGCCCGCCGAGCAGCGTGCGTCCGCCCGTGCGAATGGCGTAGTGCGCATGCTCCTTCGTGTCGGGGGGATAGGCGTCGCCGATGCCAGGTTCGACGACGACGGTGTGGCGGCCGTCACGCAGCAGCAGACTGCGGGTGGCGAGCGGAATGCGGTTGTGCTCGTCGGCCGCTGCAAGCCGCCCCCAGATGGCCTTCGGGACGACGCCGAACATGGCGCCCCCGTCGAGGCAGAACGTTGCCGTCGGGATGGGCTGGATGAGCCACTGACCAAGCCGCATGGCGATGCTCCGATGCTGGGCCGCGCGCTGCCGGGCGCCCCTCAGCGGGTGCGCTGGACGAGGCGTTCGATTTCGCCGAGCGTGCGGTCGAGTTCGTGGGCGGCTGCCGCGATGGGCTCGGGGCGAGTCAAGTCGGCCCCGGCAGCGCGCAGCAGTTCGAGCGGCGGCTTTGTGCAGCCCCCCGCCAGCATGCCGAGATAGGCCCGCTGGGCCGCCGCGCCGCCTTGGGTCACGCGTTCGGCCAGCGCCACGGCCGCCGAGAGCCCCGTGGCGTAGGAGAACACGTAGTACTTGTAGAAGAAATGCGGGATGTAGGCCCATTCGACCGGGTCGTCGGCGTCGATGACGAGGTCGGGGCCGTAGTAGTCGCGGAGCAGCCCCGCGTAGGTGTCGTTGAGGAATTCGGCGGTGAGCGGCGTGCCCGCCTCGGCAGCCGTGTGCACGCGCAACTCGAATTCGGCGAAGAGCGTCTGGCGATACACGGTCGTGCGGAGTGTCTCGGCGTGCTCGGCCAGCAGGTAGAGGCGCTCAGCGTCGCCGGCCACCGTGGCCAGGAGATGGTCGGCCAGCAGCTTCTCGTTGAACGTCGAGGCGATTTCGGCCAGGAAGGGCACGTAGCCCGCCGTGACGTAGGGCTGCGCCTGCATGGACAGGTGGCTGTGGAGCGCGTGGCCGAGTTCGTGGGCCAGCGTCGAGAGGTCGTCGATTTCTTCGAAATAGTTCATCTTCACGAAGGGATGCACGCCGAAGACGCTGGCCGAGAAGGCGCCGCTCGCCTTGTCGGCGTGGGGGTACAAATCGATCCAGCCGCTGCCCGGACGCAACGCCTGTTGCAGGACGCGTTCGTAGTCGGCCCCGAGCGGCCGCAGCGCCGCCGGGAGCAGGCGCTGGGCCTCGGCGTAGGGCACTTTCATGTCGACGCCGTTTGCGAGCGGCGTGTAGAGGTCATAGAGGTGCAGCTCCGCCACCCCAAGAATGTGCTTGCGCAGCCGGAGATAGCGCTGCAGCGGGGCGAGATTCTGGCGCACCGCGGCGATGAGGTTGTGGTAGACGGCCGGATCGATTTCGTCGCGGTCGAGGTAGGCCGCGAGCGCCGTGTCGTAGCCTCGGGCTCGCGCGAGAAAGACGTTGAATCGGATTTGACCGGCAAGTGCCGCGGCGAAGACGTGCTGCTGGCTGCGCAGCGCTGCAAACATGCCCTGGACGGCCGCCCGACGGACCTCGCGATTGGCGGACGCGCGATACTTCGGGAAGTTCGACAGCGTCAGCGGCACGGCCCGCCCCCCCTCGTCCTGGATGGTGGGCAGCGGCAAGTCAGTGCGCTGCGCCTGGTAGACGCGTTCGAAGTCGGAGGGCAGTTCGTTGAGGTCGATCTCGGCGAAGAGGTTGTCGCCGACGAGTGCAAGCACGCGTTCGGTGTCGGCGCTGAGGACATGGGCGCGGCGGCGGCGCAACTGTTCAAGGTAGGGGCGATACGACGCCAGACCGGGAGCCGCCTGATAGGCGGCGGCCATGGCTTCGTCGCTCTGCGCCAGCACTTCGAGGCGGATGAAGCCGGCCGTGGCGATGAGAGCGTTCATGGCCTGCACGCCGCGTTCGTTGAGCGTCTGGAGGGCGGCGGACGTCTGCGCCGTGTCGAAACGCAGGTTGGCGTAGAGGGTGATGCGGTTTGTCAGGAGCCGCAAATCAAAGTAGAGCGCGAGCGCTTCCTGCAGGGTCGTCGGCTCCGCGAGCCGCCCGCGGTAGGTCGCCAGCCGCTCGCGCAGGCCTGCCGCCTGCCGCAGACCCGCCTCGCATTCGGCGTCGCTCGCGAAGAGCGGCTTCGGGTCCCATTGGAACTCGGCGGGGATGGCATCGCGGGGCATGGACGCGTCGGGAACGAAGGCCGGGGCACTCTCCGGCTTGCGGGCTCCGGCGGGCGCCGCCAGCGCATCGGCACAGCCAAAGAGGAGGGTGGCGAGAGCCGCGGCTGCAAGAGCGCACTCGTCGAGGTGCATGCTCATCGGACAGACCTCACTTCGCGGGCGGGGCCGCTGCGGTCGGGGGCTCTGGCGCGCGGTCGAGCACGAACGTGCCCGAGGCTCGCAACTTGCCGTCGTGCAGGTCGAACGAACCGCAGACGCGTTCTGCCGTGACTTCGGTCAGTTCGAGCTCGCCGGCTGTCAGAAAGGCGTTGAAGTGCAGCGTAACGCCCCCGGGCAGCCGAACCGTGGGAACGACCCGGAAGTCGTTGTCATCGTGAGGGCTGACTTCGTAGCGACCGATGCGCAGAGCACGTCCGGTCAGACGCCGAACATCGAGGAGCAGCAACGTCTGGTCGCGGCCGAGTTTGCCGCGCCGCGGGTCGAAGTCGGCGGGCAGTGCAGCGTTGGCGAAGTAGAGTTCTATCGCATCATTGGCGGCCAGCGGCGCCTGCGGGGCAGCCGGGACGAGTCCGGCCGCCTTGGCGCTGTCGAAGGGGAGCGGTTCGGCGGCCGCCGTGCCCTCGCGCGCAACCGTGGCCTGTGTGGCGGGCGGGCAGCCGGGCGCGCCCCGCGGCGGCCGGGCCCGCCCCACGGCGCGCACAACGGCGCCGGCCCCATCGAAGTAGAGCCGTTCGCCGGCCCCATAGGGGGTGCCGCCAATCGTCATCGCCTGTCCGAGTTTGGCGGCGGTGAGCGTGTGTTCGGGGGCGCTTGCGTCGAAGTCGAGCACCGATCCGCGCGGGAACGACAGGTTCTGGACCGTGACCGGGGCCGCGAGCGTGGCGTGCGTGAGGTCGAAGCGTGGCGTGAGATAGATCCACTCGTCGGCCGCGACCGGCAGCCCCTTGACCCATTGGGCCTTGCGCAGGCGAAAGGCCACGAAACGTCCGTCGGGCTGGAAGCGAACCTCGGTGCCGGCCATGAGCGCCAGGCCCGAGACGGCGAAGTCGACGGCCAGCGTGCAGCCCGCGAGCGACTTGCCGGAGTAGAACGTGGTGTCGGTCTCGGCCGCGCACGGCGTGCCCGCAAGGGCCGTGGCGCGGTGCAGCCGCACGTTGGCCGGCTTGCCGCCCACCGTCGCCTGGACGACGTAACGGTCGGCGGGCAGGGCCTCGCCGTCCGCGAATTGCGGAAAGTCGGCGGGCAGCGGGGCGGGCCTGGGCTCGGGCAGGGGGGCCGCCGGGTCTGCGTCCGGGCGGGCCGACTCGCTCGGTTTCGGGTCGGCCGCGGGGCCGGGGGCCTTTGCGGCGGGCCCCGCGCCCGGGGCGGCCACGATGGGCGCGAGGCCGGTGGCCGCCGTGGGCTCCGGGCTCCGAGAACAGGCGAGCAGGAAAGCGAGCGCAAACAAGGCGCCCCCCGCGATGCGCACGGGGCGGTCACGGCGTACCGGTCGGTTCACGGGTGCGGGCTCCTCGACGCGGCCACGGGGCCGCGCGGCAAGGTTTTTTGGGCCCGGGCGGGGGATCGAGACGGCCCCGCGGGCGGTTGCACGGCCGAATGATAGGCGGCCACGGCGCGGAATGCACGCCCCGCCCGACCCAGTTCGGGGGGGGCGCCATCCGAGCGCGGGCGGCGCTCCCGCCAGGCCGGCTCGCCGTGAACGGCGTTGATCTTTGGATTCCAATGCCTAGACTGCGTCTGCCGCGCGCCGTGCTCGGCGTTCCGGTCGAACGGCACCGAACCGGACACTGCGTCAGCGGCCGACGGCACCAGGGGCGAAGCGTATGACCAGCACCACGTTCTTGCCGCGGGCGTTCGCCGTCCTTGCGGGCGCCCTGTGGGTGGCCGCCTGTGGCAGCGAAATCACGAGTCCCGTGGGGTGGATGGATACCCTCTCGGGCGGCGACCAGACGGCCCCGCCGCTTTTCGACACGGGCCGGAGCGACGACGCGGACCTGCCGCCCAACCCGGGCGCCTGCACCCATGACGCCGAGTGCGCCGACGTCGTCGTGGGGCTCGGGCCCTGCTTGGTGGGCCGCTGCGTTGGTCTGCCGGGCCGTTGTGAAGCGCAGCCGGCCGAGGCGGGTTCTCCGTGCAGCGACGGCGACCCGTGCACAAGCGACGATGTCTGCGGCGCCGGCGGCTGTCACGGTACGGACGTTGCGGGCTGTCTCGCCTGCACCGGCGACGCCGACTGCCAGCAGCGTGCCGAGCCCGATCTCTGCAAGGGCGCGCCGCGCTGTGTCGACGGGGTTTGCGCCCGCGACCCGGCCGGAACCGTCGACTGCACGTCGGCCGAAGACACCGCCTGCCGCTGGGCCGCGTGCGATCCGGCGACCGGGCAGTGCGAGCCGGTTCTGGCCGCCGACGGCACGCCCTGCGAACTCGGCGGCGGCGAGTCTGTCGACGTCTGCGAGCAGAGCACCTGCCTTTCGGGGCTCTGCCAGGTGACGCCGCTGCCCAACTGCTGCGCTCCCGACTGCGTCGCCCGGGCCTGTGGCCCCGACGGCTGCGGCGGGACTTGCGGCGCATGCCCCGACGGCGAAACGTGCGACGCCTCGGGGCAGTGCCGCTGCACGCCGAATTGCCTTGGCCGCGAGTGCGGCGGCGACGGTTGCGGTGGGAGCTGCGGCGAATGCGCCGGGGCCGACGTCTGTACGCCCGCCGGGCGGTGCCAGTGTCTGCCGAATTGCGTCGATCGCGAATGCGGCCCCGACCCGTGCGGCGGCGTCTGCGGCACTTGCCCGCCTACGCTCACGTGCGACGAGTTGACTGGGCAGTGCCAGGGCTGCCTGCCGCTTTGCGCTGGCAAGCAGTGCGGCGACGACGGGTGCAGTGGGTCGTGCGGCGAGTGCCCGGCGGGCATGGCCTGCAACGCGGTCTTCCAATGCGAAACGTGCCGGCCGGCGTGCGCCGGAAAAGACTGCGGCCCCGACGGTTGCGGCGGCGAGTGCGGCAACTGCGTCGGAGGCACGACGTGTGACGCGTGGGGGCATTGCGTCGGCTGCACGGCCGACTGCACCGGCCGCGAGTGCGGGCCCGATGGCTGTGGCGGCGAGTGCGGCAGTTGCGCCGCGGGCACCGCGTGCAACGCGGCGGGGCAGTGTGAGTGCATGGCGAACTGCGTCGGCCGGCAATGCGGCAGCGACGGCTGCGGCGGCTCGTGCGGCGCGTGCAGCCCGGAACTGCAGTGCACCGCCGACGGGCAATGCGCCTGCGTGCCGGCCTGCGCCGGGCGACGTTGCGGTCCCGACGGCTGTGGCGGCGAGTGCGGCACTTGCCCGGACGGGCACGTCTGCGGCGTTGACGGCCAGTGCGTCTGTGTCGCCGATTGCGTTGGCCGCGAGTGCGGCGACGACGGCTGCGGCCATTCGTGCGGCAGTTGTGCGCCCAGTTTCGCCTGTGACGGCATGGGACAGTGCATTGGCTGCGCCCCCGACTGCGGCGGCCGGGCCTGCGGCGACGACGGTTGCGGCGGCTCCTGCGGCACGTGCACGGCTCCCCTCGTGTGCGAAGCCGACGGCCTCTGCCATGGCTGCACGCCCACTTGCAGCGGGCGGCAGTGCGGCGACGACGGCTGCGGGGGCTCTTGCGGTTCCTGTGGCGGTGACCTCGCCTGCGACGCGGCGGGGCAGTGCGTCGACCCCTGTCCCGTCGCCGGCACGCTGCGCTGCGGCGACGTCCTCGAGGCCACGACGGTCGGGGCTGCGAGCAACTTCCCGCTCTATCCTTGCGTTTCCTGGAGCGAGCAGGGGCCCGAGCGCATCTATCGCTTCGAACCCGACGCCGCGGTGACCTCCGCAACCTTCCAACTGAGCGGATTGGCCGGCGACCTCGACATCTTCATGCTGGTCGGGGCGTGCAGCCCTGCGTTGTGCCAGGCGTACGGCAACGACCGCATTGCCGATTTCGCCATCGCGGTCGGTCAGAACTATTTCGTCGCGGTCGACGGCTTCAACGGCTACTCCGGCTCGTACACCTTGGCTGTCACCTGCCAGACGGCGTGCGTGCCGAACTGCACCGGCCGCGAATGCGGGGCCAACGGTTGCGGCGGCTTGTGCGGCACCTGCCCCGCCACCGAGGATTGCGACGCCTCCGGGCGGTGCGTGTGCCGGCCCGAATGCAGCGGTCGCGAGTGCGGCCCCGACGGTTGCGGCGGCGTCTGCGGCACCTGTTCCGCCGGGGAGAGTTGCAACGCCGCCGGGCAGTGCCAGGGCTGCGCCCCAAGTTGCGCGGGCCGCCAATGCGGTGCCGACGGTTGTGGTGGCTCCTGCGGCACTTGTCCGGCCGGTACGGTCTGCAATGCTTCCGGCCTCTGCGAGTGCGTACCCAACTGCGTGGGGCGTGCGTGCGGTCCGGACGGCTGCGGCGGCTCGTGCGGCTCCTGCGGCGCGGGCGAAACCTGCGACACGGCGGGGCAGTGTCAGGGCAGTTCTCCTTGCGGGGCCAACCTCGATTCGCTGTTCACGTTGGCCTGCGGCGGCACCATCACCGACAACACGAGCGACCATGCCGGCGTGTTTTCGACCTACTCGTGTTCCGGTTGGTCCGAGACGGGCCCCGAGGTGCTCTACCGCTTCGTCGCGCCCGCGACCGAGACCGTCACGATCGACCTCGTGTCGTCCGACGCCGACCAGGATCTGTTCGTGCTCGACGCGGGGTGCCAGCCGACCGCGTGCCTCGCGTACGGCGACTGGTCCGTGTCTTTTCCGGCGCAAGCCGGCCAGACGTACTACCTGGCCGTCGACGGCTACGTCGGGGCGTCCGGCAACTTCGCTCTCGAAGTCGTCTGCTCGGGCGGGGCCAACAACTGCGGCGGCGTGCCCTACGCCGGCTGCTGCCGCGACGGACGCACGTTCTGGTGCGATCTCGACGCGTTGCACGCCATCGACTGCACCCACAATGAGTCGCCCAACAACACGTGCGGCTGGAACGCGGAAGCCGGCTTCTACGACTGCGGCGGGAGCGGCGCCGACCCGAGCGGGGTGTGGCCCGAAATCTGTTCGTTCTAGCCGCGGCTGTCGGCGTCCCCCTTGACGTGGGCGAGAAGGCTCGCGGCCGCGCGGGGCCCACGGGTTTCCCCGCCGCCCTGCCGACCGACCGCGCAGCCCGTGCGCACCGCGGTGCTCCGGCCGAACCGTGATAGGCCGGGCCGCCGCGCAAGAGCCCGGCCTGTGCGGGGGCAGGGCATTTGACCGCTTTCTGGCGTTCGGGCACGATGCTTCACGCGGTTTCGGGTGGGCCTGCTCCAGGCCCCCGGGCGAGGCGGGTAGCCGCCGTCGCAGGACAGGACCGGCGGCGCGCGGTGGGCCCGCGAAGCCACAAGCGGAAGGGTAGGGGCGCATATGCCAATGACGCCGTTGAGAGCCTCGGATGCGCGTTGGCTCTGGTCGCTCTGTGCGCTTTGCCTCGTCGCGGCATCGGGGTGCGGCGGAGGCACGCCGGGGCCGAGCCTCACGCAGACGCCGACGAGCGACGTCCGTTGGCCCTCCGGCGACGCCGGCGGGCGGGCGGCCGACATGGCACCCGGCGGCGATTCCGCCACCGGCGACGTCTTCGAGAAGGACGTCCTGACTCCCGACACAGCCGGCCCGGACGGGCACGCTGGCGACGCCGTCCCGCGGGATACGGCGTCGCCCGACCAACCCGGCGATAGCCTCCTGCCGGACGTCGCCCCGGACGGCCTCGGCGATTCGGTCGCGCCCGACATGCCGCCGTCCGACGTCTCGTTGCCCGAGGTCGCGCCGGACCAGTCGCCCGACGTTCCGCCCCTCGGTTGCCAGTCGGCCGCCGACTGCGACCTCGCGGGTCCGCCGCCCGCGTGCAACGTGTGGATCTGCATCGATCGAACGTGCCAGCCGCAGCCCGGCGAGGATGGCGTCACGTGTGACGACGGCGATCCGTGCACGCTTGACGACCGCTGCGTCGGGGGCAGCTGCCTCGGCGCCCCGCTGGCCTGCGACGACGGCAATCCGTGCACCGCTGACGGCTGCGACGAGACCGGCGTCTGCCTTTCGCAGCCGCTCGACGGAACGCCCTGCGACGACGGCGACGGCTGCACCGCCACCGACGTATGCGTTGCGGGTCTCTGCACGGGGACCTTCGTGTGCCCCTGCCAGGTCGCCGCCGACTGCGCGCCCTTCGAGGACGGCGACTGGTGCAACGGTTCGCTCGTTTGCCTCGACGAACGCTGCGTTGTCGATCCGACCACGCTCGTCGAGTGCGTCGACGACACGCCAGCCGATTGCACGGTCCCCCAGTGCGCGCCGGCAACCGGTCAGTGCGAGGCCGCAGCGGCGCCCGACGGGACGTCCTGCACCGACGACGACCCGTGCACCATCGACGACCGCTGCATTCGGGGGCTGTGCGAACCCGGCCAGCCGCCCGACTGCGACGACGACAATCCCTGCACCGACGACCTCTGCTCGCCGTCCGGCGCCTGCGCTCACGACCCGGCGGCCGAGCCGCGCGGCTGCGAGGACGGCGATCCATGCACCGGGCCCGATGTCTGCGCCGACGGCGCGTGCGTTCCCGGTCCCGAGGTCGTCTGCGAATCGGCTCTGCCCTGCGCCAGCGGCCTCTGCGCCCCGGGTGTCGGCTGCCAACTCGTGCCGAACGACGGCGCGCCGTGCGAGGACGGCGACTTCTGCACCGCGGGCGACGCGTGTTCCGGGGGGCTCTGCGCGCCGGGCGCGCCCGCGTTCTGCGACGACGGCAATCCCTGCACGAGCGAGACGTGCGAGCCGGCCACGGGTTGCGCAGTGCAGCCCCTCGACGGAGCGCCGTGCGACGACGGCAACCCGTGCACCGAGAGCGACAGCTGCCTCGACGGTCAGTGCCGCGGCAGCGATGTCTGCGAGTGCAACAGCCCGGCCGACTGCGCGCCCTACGAGGATGGCAACCCCTGCAACGGCACGCTCACGTGCGACGTCTCGGCGTTGCCCTACCGGTGTGTGGTCGACCCTGGAAGCGTCGTGCAGTGCGAGCCGGACGGCGATACGACCTGCCGCCAGAACGTCTGCGATCCCGCCTCCGGAACGTGCGACCTTGCGGCCCGCAACGAGGGCGTCGCGTGCGACGACGCCGACCCGTGCACGGTCGACTCGCGCTGCGCCGCGGGCTCGTGCAGCGGCGGCGCGCAGCTCGCGTGCGACGACGGCAATCCGTGCACGAGCGAGGTCTGCACGCCCGGGGTAGGCTGTGAATACGGCGCCATCAGTGGTCCGTGCGACGACGGGGACTCCTGCACCCTCGGCGACACATGCGTCGCCGGCCGCTGCGAGCCGAGCGACATCATCGACTGCGACGACGGCGATGCCTGCACGAGCGACAGCTGCACGACCTCCGGCGAATGCACCTACGAAATCGTGCGCTACGGGCTGCCCTGCGATGATGGCGACCCGGCCACGGTCGCCGATCACTGTGGTCTCGAAGGGGAATGTGGCGGATGGCGTCGCGTTGTGGGCGACACCACCGGCAGCAGCGCCGCGCTCACCGACGTGACGTACGTCGACCAGATCTGGACGGGCTACGGATTCCAGCGGGTCGATACGGTATTCGCAATCGGCAGCGACCGTTTCAACGGCCAGAGTCGCGGCTGGATCGTGCGGCTGCAGCCCGACCGCATCGAGGACATCGGCGTCTCGTCTTCCCCATCGGTCTTCCAGAGCATCTCCGGCGCCATGGCGTCGGGCAGCGGCGGCCTCGTCTATCGCTACCGCACGTCGGGCTGGGCGTCCGACAACGAATTGCTGAGCGCCCTCGGGCTGGGCGATGCCCTCGCCAACGTCGAGTTTCAGGCCGTCTCGTCTTTCCGCTCCACCGAACGCTATCCGTACGTGCTGCGCGTGCTGCTCGGAGCCGGCAACGTCTCGTCCGCGGCCGACCCGAGCCTGTTCTACTGCTACCGGCATTTGACGTGGGGCACCAGCTGGTCATGCGGCCGCGAATCCGAGCCCGCGGCGCGTGCGGTCGACGCCCTGGCGGGGTTCTCCGTGTCCTCGGGCGGCTACACCGTGGCGGGGCCGGGCTGGGGCCTGACGCACGACGATACCGGACGCTACATCGCCTACCGTCCGGCCAACTCGGGTGAGCCCGGCGCCGGTTGGGTGAACGACGCCCCGCTCGGCTGCAACCCCGCGGCGACCGGCGCGCCCTGCGCCGGCGTCGGCGCGTGGCTCGACCTCGGCGGCTACGGCAGCACCGTCTGGGCTCTCGGTTCCGGCGGGGCGCTGGCCGCGTACACCTCCGACGCGGGCTGGCGGGCGGTCAGCGTGCCCACTGGCGCGTTGTTCGGCGGGTCTCAGCAGAGCGACTACGATTTCGACGGCGTCTACGTCACGAGCCAGCACGTCCATCTCGTGGGCGAGACGGCGGCGAGTCCCACGACACCCGAGCCGGGCCGGCGCTACCGCACGCTCTTCTACCTGCACTACGACCTCGTGGCCGGGCGCTTCGATCCCGTGCGAGCCTTGCTTGCCACGTCGTGTTCCGAGGCCGTCTCCGAAGCCGACAACTGCACGGCCGGCAACCCGCTCGAAACCTACCGCCTCGACGCGGTGACCGGCACCGATGCCGGCAGCAACGAACTGTTCGCTGTGGGCAAACGCAACCGGCTCGCCTCTTCGCCCGACGAGCAGAACCGCCAGCAGGCCCTGTTCTTCTACCTCGACATGCCTTGAAACGGGCGCCTCTTCGGAGGGCTGCGCGCGGGCCGGCCAGCCGCCCCCGGCTGAGCAGGCCACGGAGGGCCCGACGCTGGCTGCGCCAGGCACCCGGGGAGCCCCGATGAGCGTTGGTGGGCGCGCCGCGGACTACTCGGCGAGCGGATCGGCCAGGGTGCCCACGGCGTGGCATGCGTGGCGATGCGCTGCAATGGCTGGGTCGCGCAACGCTTCCTGGTAGGCCAGGCGGCAGTCTTGGAGGGCGCGGATGGCGCGCGGTTCGAGAGGCTCGGTCTCGACGTAGCGCACGACGGTGCCGGGATGGTAGGCGTAGAGCGGGTCGTGCGGCAGGGCCCGCTGCACGGCCTGGACGACGGACCCTCCGGGCGGCATGCCGCTGCCGATCTGCTGGGCGGATGTGCGCAGCGCTCCTGCTCCCGACAGCGCGACCCACGGGCTGGCCCACGTCTGCAAGTGTTCGACGGCTGCGGCCGTGGTGAGCGGGTCGACCACCTGATAGGAGCCGACGATGCGTTCGTCGAAGAGCCGGCATGCGCCGAGGCAATAGAGTTCGAGGCGGTCCATGAAGCCCTCGAAGCCCTTGGCTTCGAGATTGCCGTTGCCCTGGCGTTCGGACCACTCGGCGAACCGTTCGGACTGGCCGTCGAGCAGCGCATCGTCGGTCAGCGACGTGTTGTCGCCCCGCACGTGCGCCATGAGCAGGCTCGGAAGGTCGGTCGGCGGCTGCAGCGAGAAGTTGCGCTCTTCGATGGGCGGGATGTCGTAGGTTTCGAATTCCTCGCGCATGTCGCGTGCGGCGGCGGCAAGCTCGGCTTCGGGCCAACCCGCGCCAAGTCCGCAACGGCGCGCCTCGGGCCGCCCGCGGTTGGCTGCCCAGCGTTCGAGCAAGGTGGCACCCAACAGATAGGCCGCGGCGCTGCGCAGGCGACCGCCGCCGGGCGCCATGCCCGCCATGCCGAACGCGCTGTACCGGGCGAGCTGCGGCGTGGCGTAACGGTGGCGCCGCAACGCCCCCGAAAACGCCGATCGGCTCAGTTCGAGCACGAGTGTTTCGGCTACCATCTCGATCGGTTCGAGCGGGTCGATGGGGCGCTGGCCGGTGCCGGTCTCACGGTCGACCACGTACACGCCGTGGAAGGGCGGGTTCGGGCCCGACTGTGCCGAATGCACCTCGCGAAAGGCCGCGTAGCCGTTGGCGCGGCCAATGAGGCGGCGCCGCTCGTCGTAGCCGACGAACAGCCCGGACAGAAACACGATGCAGCGCACGCGGGCGTTCGGAATGTGGCCGCGGACGGCGTCGGCGAGGCCGAGCAGGCTGCCCGACCCGATGCCGCCCGCGAGACTGGCCACGACGACCACCTCGATCCGTGGCTCGACTTCGGCGAAGCCGAGCGCCTTGGCGGCGGCAGCCGCAGCGGGGCTGCCGATCTGGGCAACCTGGCGATCGACTGCCGCCAGAAATTCGGCCTGGCGGTGCACGAAGGCCAGATGACCGATGAGCCGCGATCGCTCGGCGGGGAGCCCGGCCGTCGACGCGTTGTTGGGCAGAACCTCGGAGACCCCCGGCAGCAGATCGGGGTGCGAGAGCATCTGCGCCGCCGTGGCCGCATGGAGCCTCAGCGACACGCGCGCCGTCTCGGATAGCGCCACCTTGCGCGCCACCCGTGCCGGCAGTTCGGGCGTGGGGTTGCGTTCGGTGTCGCGGTCGACCCACAGGAAGCCGGTAACGGGAAGCGACGTACGGCGGTACCGTTCGTAGAGCCGCCGCCGCGTGCGGAACACGACTTCGCGGCCGAGGCCGCCCAATCCGATGACCAGCGTCGGCCGAAGCGCTGCCGTCTCGTCCGCCATGCCTTAGTACCCCGTGACGCAGTGGTAACTCGTTACGACGCCTTGCGAAAAGGGCATGCGCCCCGCGCTGCGCCGAGCGGGGCGCATCCTAGCACACGCCTTTGCGGTGGGGCAACTTGCAGAGCGCCGGCGAGGAGGCGGTCCGCAGAACCGCGCCAGCCAGGCGCTCGGCGCGCACGCCTAGGCGCGCGGGGGCGGCGGGGGCAGGGCGACGGACAGGACCTTGAGCCGCACGACGATGCTGCGCCCTGCAAGCGGGTGGTTGCCGTCGAGCACGACCTCCTTGTCGCTGAAGTCGACGACGGTGAGCTGCACCGACTTGCCCTTGTCGGTGGTGGCTTCGACGCGCTTGCCCTTCTCGAGTTTGAGGTCGCGCGGCATGGCGGAGCGCGGCAGGCGTTTCACGTCGCTTTCGTCGCGCACGCCAAAGAAATTGGGTATTTCGAGCTCGACGACGTCGCCAACGCTCTTGCCCTCGAGGGCATCGAGGAGCTGCTGGTGGCGCATCTTCATCTTTCCGTGCTCGTAGTTGATCTGCTTGGCCTCGACCAGTTCGCCGTCGGTCGTCAGCACGGAATAGTCGAGTCTCACGATCGTTCCGTTCGCGATCTTCATCTCGTTTGTCACCCCCCGTACGGAAGTTTCCGAAAACGGGCTGTACTCTAGCACGGCCGACGGAACGCGACAACTTCCGGGAGCCCCCGGTACACCCACCAAGCGCCCGTTTTGGCGTCCGGTCGGGCTGCGCCTGGGAGGGCCCGATTGTGGGGTCGGACGATGCTGTAACAGATTGGAATATATGGATTAATGTCGAGTTCCGGGAAGAAATCGGCGGGCCGCTGCACTTTTCGCTTGCCAAGCGAACCGATTCTGTTCTAAACACCCCCCTGCGCCACGATCCGGACGTGCCAGCCTAAGCCGCATCCGGAGGCGCAGCGTCCTTTTCTACCGTCCTCCCCGTCAACGGGAGGACTGGATGTGGCTGGGTGGCCTCGGCTTGATGCCGTGGCCCCCAATGGGTCGGAACGGGCCCGGAGGCTGGTCGTGCGGAGTCATCATATCGAAAGAACCTGACACCGACATTCCGTCAGCTTCCCATGCCCGTTCCCTGCTGTCGCCCAGAGAGACGACTGGACGAACAGGAGGGACGGATGAAGAATGTCTTCGCTTCCGGTTGGCACATGATCGTGGACGCGGTCGTCGACGATGCCCGAGCCCTGTCGGACGTCGGCGCCCTCCGCGAGTTCCTGCGCGATCTCACCGGGGTTCTGCGCATGCAGATCCTGGTCGAGCCGCAGGCGCACGAGGTCCCGCTTCAGCCCGATGCGCTGGCCACCGACGACGATGAGGGCGGCATCACGGGGTTCTGCGTGATTACGACCAGCCACATCGCCATCCACACGTGGCCGCTGCGGCACAAGTTCAGCATGGACGTGTTCTCGTGCAAGCCGTTCGAACGTGACGCCGCGCTGGATTTCATCGTCTCCCGGCTAGGCGTGCGCACAGCCAGTATGACCTGGATAGACCGGACCTGGCCCGCCGGCGGCGAGGCGCAAGTCGAAACCCGCATCATCGGGGAACCGGCTTCCGCGTTGCCGACTTCGCTCGCGGCCTGACCTCCCACACATCGTCACCGTTCCCTCCGGCGCGCCCCCTGGGTGGCGCTGCGGTTCCGCTCTGCGGGGCGCACCCCGTGCGGCCCTCGTTTCAGGGCAGCGTGGTCGGCGGGCGCCCGAAAGTTGCCGCGGCAGGGCCCGGAAGTGTGTCCGAGCAGACACGCCACGCCCTCGCGGCCGCTCCGTGCGTATATATAGAACATAGATATTAAAGCGTTTTTCCGGAATTCTGGACGATGGCACGACCCTTGCCACCGCTCCCGCCAGGCGCAGGTTGCGCCGGGGGAGGTGTTTCCATGGTGTCCATCGCATTCGGAATCCCGCTGCTGCTGAGCCTGGCGCTGCCGGCGAGCCCCGCGGACCCGGCCACGGCCCCGCGCGTCGATGTCGTCTTCGCACTCGACGCGACGGGCAGCATGAGCGAAGAGATCCAGGCGGCGAAGCAGCGCATTCTGGGGATTGCCGAGGCCATCCGCAACGGCGAGCCGCGTCCTATCGTGCGCTTCCGGGTCGTCTTGTTCCGCGACCGCGGCGACGAGTTCGTCGTACGCGAGAGCCCCTTCTCCGCGGACCCCCGTGACGCGGAGCGGGTGCTCGCGGCCGCCAAGGCCGACGGCGGCGGTGACAAGGCGGAAGCCGTCTACGAGGCGCTCCACGTGGCGATCCGCCAGACGCCCTGGTCGGCTGCCGCAGACGTCATGAAGATCGTGTACCTCATCGGCGATGCCGGCCCCCACGTGTACCGCGACGGACCGGACATCGACGCCGATCTCGCCTGGGCACTCGAAAACGGGGTCGTCGTGCACGTCATCGGGTGCGACGGCCTGACGCCGGGCGAGCGCGCCACCCTGGAACAACTGGCCCTCGCCACGGAGGGGCGGGCCTTCTCGCTCGACGACCGCAGGGGGGCGGAGTTGGCCTCCGACCTGGTCACCCGCGACGCCGGCGACCTCGTGTTGAGCGCCGGCGACCGGGCCGCGCTGACCGGCCGCTCGCGCGACCTCGGCGAACTCGTTGCGGAAAGTGCCCGTTCGTACACGGGCGAGGTCGGGGTCGACTACGCGGATGTGGCGCTTGCGAAGGTGCCCTTCGAGCCCGTTGCCGGAGCCGCTCTCGAACGGCCAACCGGCCTGCTCGGCCAGCACCAACGCATCGTGCGCGACCAGACGACGTGGCGGATGCTGTGGCAGACCCACGTCAGTACGGCGCCGAGCCCCGCCGTTCCGCTGCCCGAGGTCGACTTCGGCGCCCGCCAGGTGTTGGCGCTTTGGTCGCAGTTCGGCACGCCGCGCGTTCTCGCCGTCGAGGCCGCGGGCGAGCGGGCTGTCGTCCGCTATCTCGTGCTGCCCGGCTTCGCCGATGCAACGTTCCTGGCCCTGCCCACGAACTACCGCACGGTCCAGTTCGCATCCGTGCAGGAGGGGGAGCGATGAAACGTCTCAGCCTGACTGCATGTGTCGCCGGGCTCCTGGCCCTCTGGTCGACACCGACGTTCGCCCAGGGCAGCCTGATCGGGCGCGCCGCGGACGCCGAGCGGCCGCTCGAAATCGTCTACCAGCACGTTGCCGTGCAGATCGACGACCGGCTCGCACGCACCGTCGTGACCCAGGTCTTCGCCAACAACCTGGACGAGCCTGTCGAAGGCACGTACGTCTTCGCCCTCCCGCGCGACGCCGCCGTAGCGGGCTTCGCGATGTGGGCCGACGGCAAACGGGTGGCCGCCGAGTTGAAGGCCAGAGAATCGGCCGCGGCAGAGTACGCCCGGGCCGCCGCAGCCGGGCAAACCCCTGCGCTGCTGGCCGCGGCGGGGCCGAACCGTTTCCAATTGGACGTGTTCGCCATCCCGGCGCGCGGCACGCGCCGCGTCGAATTGACGTACACCGAATGGCTCGACTATACGGCAGGTCTCGTCAGCTACACCTTCCCGGCGCGCTTCCGCCAGGAACTCGCCCAGGAAATCGGGCTGTTCGACGTCGACCTGAGCGTGCGCGGGCCGGCCGAGATTGCCTTTGCCACGTCGCCCTCCTACCCCGAGGCGCGCGTCGCGCGCGTCGGCACGCGGGCGGCCACGCTTTCGCTGTCCCTCGAACGGCTCGCGCCCACGCGCGACGTCGATTTCGTGTTCGGGGTGGCCACGACCCCGTTTGCGCTCGACGGACGGGCGTTTCGTCCCGCGGGCAGCACCGAGGACGGCTACTTCGCCCTCTCCCTCGCTTTCAACCGCGACCCGCGCGACGAGGCCGCGCGCGAAGAACGCGAGGTCGTGATCGCGCTCGACACGAGCCTCAGCATGGCCGGCGGCGCACTACAGCGAGCCCGCGAGGCGGCGGCCGAGGTGCTCCTGGCGCTCAAGCCTGCCGACCGCGTGAACCTCGTGACGTTCGACCAGCTGCTGACCACGTTCTGGGAGCGCTCTGTGCCGGCCGAGCCGGAGAACGTGCGCGACGTGCTCGGTTACCTGGACACGCTGCGTGCGGCGGGCGCATCCGATCTGGGTCTGCTCGTTCGCAGCCTGCGCACGTTGTTCGACGGCGCCTCGCCTCGGCGCATCCTCGTGCTGCTCACCGATGGCCAGCCCACGACGGGCGACCGCGACGCGCAACGGCTCATTCAATACAACGATTTCAAAGATTTGGACGTGAACCTGTTCGTGCTTCACGTCGGCTACCCGGGGAGCCGCAGCCTGCTCCAGCGCCTCGCGCCGAGCGCGGTCTACCACTACGTCGGCGAGGGCCCTGCCGGCGCCGAGGCCACCGCGGCTCTCGTGCGCGAACTCACCGGGGCGGCGCTCGACGACGTGCGGGTCCGCATCAGCGGCCCCGCGGTGTCGCAGGTGCTGCCCGGCGGGCCCTTCGTGCTGTTCGAGGGCGAGCAGCGCGTGCTCATGGGGCGCTACACGCCGCTTGCCGGCATCCCGGCGCTCGTCGAGGTCTCCGCGCGCCTGCACGGAGCGCCCCTTCGTTTCGTTCAGGCCCTGGCGCTGCCCGCCGAGACCGATGAGCGCGGCGCCGGACTTGCCCGCGAGTGGGCCAAGCGGCGCGTCGAGCTGCTGATTGGCGACATCGACCAGGCTGGCGGTGACCAGGCTGCACCCGAGCTCGTGCAGGAGGTGCGGGGCCTCGCGCGTGCCCATGGCCTCGTCACGCGCTACACGAGCTACCTCGCGCGCGTTCCGGCCGAGTTGAGTCTCGAACGCTTCAAGCCGGGCGACCCCGAACTGTACGTCGAAGCCCCCGCCGACGCTTGGGCCGTGACGGCGCTCCTGCCCTGGGGCGAGGAGATTCCCTGCACGTACTTGCCGAGCGAAGGGCGTTGGATGGGGCGCTTCCTCGTGCCGCGGGGCACGCCCGACGGCCTCTACCGCATCAGCGTCGTCGTCGTTACGCAGGGGGGGGCGCCGCAGGTGTTTTCGGCCCCGTACCGAGTCGACGCGCACGCCCCGCGCATGCGGCTCGACGTCGTGGCCGCGGAGAGCGAACTGTGGCCGGGCGGCCACGTCACGTTCCGCGCCGTCCCGCTCGAACACGTCTTCGAGGGACGGTCGGCCTCTGGCGGGGCGGCGCTGCCGCTCCGCGAACGCGTCGATGTGCGGCGCATCGTCGTGCGCTTCGCTGGGGTCACGCGCGCGCTCGAGCGCACGCCCGACGGCAGCGCGTGGAAAGTCCGCTTTCCGTTGCCGGCTGGCATGCCCACGGGGCAGAGCCAGGCGACGCTCGTCGTCACCGATTGGGCCGCGAACGCCTTCGAGGCCGAGGCCGAGGTGGTCGTGCTTCCCGCCGCGCCAAGCCCCGAGCGGCTGGCCGCGAGCCCGCGGAGCGACCGATGAGCCGCGAACGTCGCTCCGGCATGGCCGCGCGCTGCGCGGCGGTCGTCGCTGCGGGCCTCGCTGCATTCGCGCAGCCCCCGGCCGCGTTCGGCGTGACCCTCGCCGACGTGGAGCTAGCGGAGCGCGCCGGGGCGCGCTGCCATCCCGCAGTAACCCAGGTTGTGGCGCGCGCGAACTGGGGGACGCGTGAGGCGGTCGCGACCGACGGCGGTCTCATCGTGTTGCCGCCGGCCGCCGGTCCGGCAGCGCCGCCCGACATCCTAACGACCTGCACCGGCCTGCCGTCCCAGCGGCTCACGGCGCTCGCCGTTCACGGCCCCGAGCTGCTCGTCGCCACGTTGGACCGGGGGGTTGTGGCCGTGCGCGAGGACACGTCCGGGCGGTTCGCGGTGCGCGCGCTGCCCGGGCTCGAAAACGTGCGCGCAACGGCGCTGGCCGTGGCCCCAGACGGGGCGCTGCTCGTCGGCACAGCCGACGCCGGGCTCTGGCGCTGGACGACCGACGAGACCCTCACGCACCCGCCCGGCGCCCCACGCATGGGGCTCGTGAGCGCCGTCAGGGTCGACGCCGCACGCAGGGAACTGTGGATCGGCCGGGGCCCGAAGGGCGCCACCCGCATCGACGCGGCGGGCCGGTCTGCGCGTCGGCTGAAGGGCCTCTTCGTGCGCGGGTTCCGCGAGACGCCGGGTGGGCTCATGGCCGAGACTCCGGCCGGCCTGTGCGCGCTTACCGGGCGCCGGGAGCCGGCTTGCCGCTGGTCTGCGGAGCCGGCGGCGCTGCCGCGCGGACTGCCACCCGGGCCCCCCTCGAACCATGTCACCGCGCTCACCGTGTTCGCCGGGGCGCTCTGGGTCGGCACCTTCAACCATGGGCTCGCCTCGACGCGCGATGGCTACGCTTGGCAGACCGTCGACCCGGCGCAGGCCCCCGACGCCCTGCGCTACGTGAACGGGCTCGCGACCGACGCCGGCCAGCTCTTCGTTGCGAGCCCCCATGGGCTCGTGCAAGGCGACGGCCGCACGTGGCGGGTGCAGACCGAGCGCGACGGCCTGCCTGACCGCCACGTCAATGCGGTCGTGGCGGCGGGCCGCGGCGTGTGGCTCGGCACGGCCCGCGGGGCGGCCTTTCTCGACGGCTCCCGGGTCACGCTCCACGATGAGCGCGCCGGTCTGCCGCACCGCATCGTCTACGCGTTGGCCCCCTTTGGGGAGCGCGGCGTGATCGCCGGCACGCAGGCGGGGCTTGGTGTGTTCGATGGGCGCCGTTGGAGCCGTATCACCCAGGAAGACGGGCGGCTGGCCGACAACTGGGTCAACGCCGTGGCGGCGTTCGGCGGGGCGCTCTGGGCGGGCACGTACGACGCCGGTATCGACCGCATGGCACCGGACGGCGGCGCGGCGCATGTGGGCCCGCCGGCGGCCTGGGTGAACCCCGGCGGTCTCGTCGACCTCGGCGGCGTGCTGCTCGTGGCGACGCTCGGCGACGGCCTGCTCGCCACGGACGGTGTCCGCTGGCGCAGCTTCGCTGCCCCATCGTCGAGCCTACCCGACGCCGACGTGACCGCTGCCGCCGTGTTCGCCGGCCGACTCTGGATCGGCACCCGCGCGGGGCTCGTCTCATGGCCGCTTCCCGCGCCGGGCGTGGCCCGCCGCTGACCCGCCAACTCCCTCGGCCGCGCCACCGGCGCAGGCCGGCGGGGGCGGTCTTTCCGCATTGCGGCCCGTCCTCTGCCGCGGCCGGCGCTCCAGATTGACAGCTCGGGGCGCCCGAAGCATGATGCTCCGAACGCTACGCGTTACGGGGCCCGCTGGCCTGCGTGGCCGCTCGGGCTGCGTACCTCAACTTCGGAGGTTTCCTCATGAAACGGTTTGGCCTGTTCCTGTTGTCGCTCGTATTCGTCCTGGCCGTCGGGGCGGGATCGGCTTCCGCCAAGAACCTGCGCGGCGGCGTCAAGATGCAGTTCGGTCTCGCCGGCGAGGTCGCGTACGAGACCAACAACGCCGAGAACGATGTCGATCTCGAAGCCACCATCGGCTTCGCGCCGTTCATCGAATACAAACTGCACAAGTACATCTCCGTCGGCGGGCTCTTCGGCGTCAACTTCTGGCTCGACGAGAACATGGATGCGGGCAACCTCGACCGCAACACGCTCCTCGACATCGACGCGCTGGTGCGGGTTCATTACCCCTTCCTGAAGGGCAAGATGGAACTCTACGTCGCGCTGCCCGTGGGCCTCACGGTGTCCATTCCGAGCGACGAAGTCGAAGACGGCTACAAGGCCGCTGGGCAAGAACTCAAGACCGGCATTGGCGCCAACGTGTCCCTGCTTGCCGGCGTCGCCTACACGGTGTGGCGGCAACTCGACCTGTTCCTCGAACTCGGTTGGGTGCTCCACTACGCCAAGCATGACATCGAGGCAAACGGGCAGACCTTCGACCACGAAGGCCTCATGAACCAGATGGCCCTCAACTTCGGCGGGGCCTGGCGCTTCTAGTCTCCGTTCGGCCCAAACGGAAAGGACAGGGCGATGCGCAATCAGGAACGCCGGCTCCTTCTCGGGCTCTGCGGGGCCATACTGCTGCTCGCGCCGGCGCCGGGTGCGGCCAAGAATCTGCGTGCGGGCATTGGCATGCAGGTCGGTTTCGCCGGCGACATCGACACCGAAACGGTTCAGGCCGGCCAGACGGCCAAGGAAGAGGGCGAGCTCGAAGCCATGTTCGGCTTCGCGCCCTTCATCGAGTACCGCGTCGTCAAGTACTTCAGCGTTGGCGCCATGATCGGCGTCAACTTCTGGGAAAGCGAGGCGATGGACGCGAACGACATCGACCGCAACATCTGGGTCGATTTCGATGTCGTGCTCAAGGGCCACGTGCCCATCCCGCGCTACAAGCTCGACGCCTACCTTGCGCTGCCGGTCGGTTTCACGCTGTCCGTGCCGAGCGAGGACACCGAGGATCTCTACAACGGCAAGTTCGAAGAGGGGCTCGGCGCCAACGTGTCGGTCCTGGCCGGCCTCTCGTACCGCATCTGGAAGAAGCTCGACGTGTACCTGGAACTCGGCTACCAGTTCCACTACGCCAAGCACGACTGGACCGTCGTTGGCGGCCAGCAGAACAAGGTCGAGATCGAGGCGCACCAGATGGCGCTCAATTTCGGCGCCGCCTGGAATTTCTAGACCCGCTCCGCCTTCGATCCTCCCTCGGCAGTGGGCGCGACACCGAGCCAGATCGGGCTCGACCAGGCCATCTCGCCGTCACTCTGGGTGGCCCGCACGTAGAGGTAGTCCCAAGCGTCGGCGGCCGCGAGCGCGACGCGCACGCTGGCCACGTGCAGCGCGCCGACCGGTGCGCCAAGCGGCTCTTGGCCGGCGCGCCGGACGAGCTTCACGGCCCGGAGGCGGTCGGTTCCGCGTACCCGCACCGAGAGCCGGCCGCGCGCGTCCGCGGGGAGTTCGCAGCCCATGGGGGCGCCGTCGAGCTCGACCTCGAGCCCGATGCGGGCGCCCGTCGTGGCATAGCAGTGGCGGGCGCGTAGGCCTGCCGTGAGGGCCTCACGCGTGCAGTCCGCGGCATAGATGGCTGCGAGGCCGGTACGATAGGGGTCGCGGCGCGGCGAGATGCCGTGGTGCCAGAGCAGGCCGTGGCTGTCGGTGCCGCCGATGAGCCCGAAGCGCAGGCCGGCATCGAGGGCGGGACGCACAAACTGCTCCGGGAGCACCACGTCGGGCCGCGGCGGGAAGGCCGTGGGCCACGTCGGGTGCTCGTAGACGCCGTGCAACGAGCAGATTTCCCACACGGGCTGCCACTGCGGGTGATGCCGCTGCCAGTCGGTGCCCGTCCAACCCGTGTGGTGGGGCACTGCGAAGCCGCCGTGCGCGCACAGAACGGCGTCGACGGCGGCGGGATCGCGCTCGGGCAGGCGATCGGGGTAGGTGGTGGGGAAGTAGATGCAGCGGTGGCCGGGGCCGGGCAGGCGGGCCCCCGTGAACTCGTAGCCGACGAATGTCGTGAACGCCCCGGGATCGTAGCTGTCTTCGGCTTCGGCGCACAGCGCCTGCCAATGGGCCGGACCGAGGACGCGGCCGGCAAGCCGGTCGTGGTCGGTCACGGCGGCGAAGTCGTGCCCGCGCACGTGGCGCGCCGCGGCGAAGGCGGCGGCCGGTGTTCCAAGCCCGTCGGACAGCGCCGTGTGTTGGTGCAGGTCGCCGAAGAAGAGCCGCGGCGTGGCGGCGCGAGGCGCAGCGCCGGGCAAGGCGGCAAGCCGCGGGAGCGCCTCAGCGGGCCCGGTGCTGGCCGGGTCGGCCGCCCCAGCGCCCACCTCGGGGGTGCGGGACGCCGCCGCGGAGGGGCGCTCGCCCGCGGCCGCTCGGAGTTCGACGCGGTGGACGAAGAGGCCGTCCGGCTCGGCGTGCGCCACGAAGACCGCGCCCGGGCCGGCCGGGGCGAGGGCGGCCCGGCTGCCTCGGCCGCCCCAGCGGTCGGACGAGAGCCCCTGGCGCGGCGTCCAGTCGCGCGCGCCGGACCGACGCGCCAATACGTGGAAACCGTTCGACGAACGCCCGGCGAGCCACCAGGTGCCGTCCAACGTGGCGGCGAGGGCCGGAAACTCGAGACCCTGGTCGGGACCGGCCTGCGCCCGCGTCTCGGGCTCGAGCGGGGGCGGGTGCAGGGGAGCGAGCGCGTCCGCGGACGGCGCGCCAAGCGCAACGCGGAGTTGCGTGAGCCCGCCCTCCCGTGCGGTGTCCGCGGGCGGGGCGTGCCACGCCACGGCAAGGGCACCGTTCGCACCGAAGGCCAGGGCCGGCGCATCCACCGCAACCGAGGCGGGAGCAACGGGGCGGGCGGAGGCGAAACCGGCGGCGCTGCCGCGGGCCAGCCAGACCGCGGCCAATCCGCCGGGCGGGCCTTCGAGCCAGGCCATGGCGAGGCCGGTCGCATCGGCCCCGAGCGCCGGGCGGCGGCGTGCGCTGCCCGGCGTCGCGGCGGGCAGGGCGATCGTTTCGAGAACGCCCCGTTCGTTGCTGAGCGCGCAGCCAATGGCGGAATGGCCGGGGCCGACGGTTTCCCAGGCGACGAAGGGTGCTGCCGCGCCCGGGGGGACGGCGAGCGTGAGGTCGAACGTGTCACCGGCCGCGGCGAGCGTGTACGGTCCTTCCGGCAGCCCGACGGTGTCCGCGGCGAAGCGCCAGAGCGTCGGCGCGTAGCGCGCGTTCGCCCCCGTGGGGCGCACGCAGGCGCCGAGCCACAGGCTGCCCGCGCCGACGCCAAGCCGTGGGCGAAAGGCGCGCGCGCCGGCTTCGTGCCAATCCGGGTAGACCTGCCACGCGTCGTTTGCGAACCGCGCGAGCCGCACGGTCTGGGTCGCGAATGTGCACTCCGACCAGGCGAGCCAGAGCCCCCCCGCGGGTGTCGCGGCCAGAGCGACTTCGTCGACGGCCCCCGCCCGAAGGACACTGTGCTCAGCCACGTGCAACCCACCGCACATGGGGCGATGCTCGTCCGCCTGGCCGCGCGGGTCAAGTCCGCATGGGCCGCCGTGACGAGCGGCGGCCGTGCAGCAAGAGCGCGGGGAATGGTCGCGTGGGCTTGCCTGTTGACGGACTTGGCCGGAGGGCGTAGAAATCTGGCCCGCAGCGAGGCTCTCCGCGCTTCGAAGGAGTGACACGGTGGCGACACGCGCACAGTACGGTTCGATGGCTCTGCTGATGTTGGCGTTCTGTGCCTGTGGCCCAAAGATCATCGCGGGCACGAAGGGGGTACGCGACACGCCCGAGAATCGGTCGGTCTACGATGTCATCGAGACCTATCGCAAGGCCATGGAAGCCCGTGACATCAATGGTATTCTCGCCCTCGTTTCGCCGCAGTACTACGAGAACGCGTCGACCACGGCGACGTCCTCCGACGACTACGGTTACCGCGAACTCAAAGAACGCGTCTTGCCCATGCTGCTCGACAACGTGAAGGAAGTGCAATACCGGCTCCTCGTCACGCGCATCGACGTCGTGGGCGACCGCGCGCAAGCCGACTACGAGTATTGGGCCAAGTTCAACTACACCGAAGGCAGCCAAGAAGGCTGGCGCACCCTCAACGATTTCAACCGGCTCGAGCTCTCGAAGCAGCTCGGCCCAAGCGGCCGCCAGGAATGGAAGATCGTCGGCGGGCTGTGAAGCCCCCCATCGCCCCCGCGGCTCCGGGGCCCGCGCCTCGACCGTCCAGCGGTCGGCCCTCCTTCCGGCGGCCAGCCCTTGCCCCTCCTCGCTTCGTCGTGGCGCTTGCGTTGCAGTTGGTCGCGGGGTCTCTCCGGGCTGTCGCCGCTCCGAACAGTGTCGGCGCGCCGCTCGACCCGCCGACCCGGCAGGCGGACGCGCGTCTCACCGCGGGCGACATCGACGGCGCCGTCACCTTGCTCACCGACGCGGCCGCGGCCAATCTCGCCGATGTCGAACTGGTGCGCCGGGCGCTCACGCTCGCCCTGCAGACGGGCCGCTACGCTGCCGCCTCGAAGCTGGCCGACCGCGCGGCGCGGCGCGGTCCAGTGCCACCCGCGCTCGCCCCCGTCCTTGCCCAGGTGTGGTTGGCCTTCGGCCAGGCAACGCGGGCCGAGCGGCTGCTCGAAGGCGTGGTGCGTAAGGCCCCCGAGGCCGTCGAAGCCCGCGTGGCCCTCGGGGCTCTCTATCGCCAGACCGGCTCCGAGCACTTGGCGGCGGCCCTGCTCGACCCGTTGCCCGACAGCTATGCCGAAGGCCACGTCACCGAACCGCGCGACGTGCTGGCGTTGGGCAAGGCGTTTGCCCTGCTTGGGCTGTTCCGCGACGCCAATGCCGTCTACAGCACGCTGCAAGACCAAGACCCCGATGGCGCCGCGCTCAACCTGGCCTGGGGCCAGCTGTTGCTCGACAAGTACAACTACCGCGACGCCGACCTGTCGTTCCAACGCGCCCTCGAAGCCGAGCCACGGCTCTTCGCCGCCGAGCTCGGTCGCGCCCGGGTCGACCTCGAGTCCGACCATGACCGGACACGGGCCGGCAAGCGGGTGCAGGCGGTCCTGGCGCAGGCCCCTGACCTCATCGAGGCCCTGGAACTACAGGCCGAGCTGTTCATGGACGCCGAGTCGCTCGATGAGGCCGAGGCGGTCTTGCAGCGCGTCCTGAAACAGAATCCCGCGCGGCTCGAATCCCTGGCACTGCTCGCGGCCATCTGCGACCTGCGCGACGACGTCCCGGGCACAGCCGCCGCCGTTCGTCGCACGCTCGCCGCGAACCCGCGGTATGCGCGGCTTTTCGATACGCTCGCGCGCTTCGCCGAGCAAGCGCACCGCTACACCGAGGCCATCGCCTGGAGCCGACGCGCCCTCGAACTCGACGGCGAGTACGCCCCCGCGCTCGTGCGGCTTGGCATCGGCTACAGCCGGCTTGGCGACGACGAGAACGCCCGGCTCTTCCTCGAACGCGGCCACACGGCCGACCCGTACAGCGTGCGGGCCTTCAACATGGCCAAGGTGCTGTACGGCAGGGTGTTCGACGCCTTCGAATTTGCCGCTTCCGAGCACGTGCGCTACCGGTTCCACCGCAAGGAACGGGCGGTGCTCGAGGCCCTCGTGCCGACCCTCGTCGAGGAGGCCTACCGCGCCTACTCGCAGCGCTACGCCTTCGAGCCGCGTCCGCCGCTCCAGGTCGAAGTGTTCCCCAAGGTCGAAGACTTCTCCATCCGTTCGGTCGGCACGCGGCACCTCGGGGCCCATGCCATCTGCTTCGGGCACGTGGTCACGGCGCGATCGCCAAACGCCGGAAACTTCAATTGGGCCGAAGTGTTGTGGCACGAGTTGGCCCACGTTTTCCATCTCCAACTCTCGCGTTCGCGCGTGCCGCGCTGGTTCACGGAAGGCCTGGCGGTGCTCGAAGAGCGCCACGCCCGACCCGAGTGGATCCGCCGCATGGAAGCCGATCTTGCGGCCGCCCTCGTCTCCGGGCAACTCGCCAAGGTGGGGCGGTTCAACCTCGCCTTCACGCACGCGCGCTCGGCGCGCGACATTCTGCTTGCCTACTACCAGGCCTACCAGGTGTTGGCGTTCATCGAGGCGCGCTGGGGCATGTCCCATATCGTCGAGATGCTCAAGGGTTACGGCCAGGGCAAGACCACCGAAGACCTGCTCGGGGCGGTACTCGGCGTCACGCCTGACGCCTTCGACCAGGCTTTCGCAGCCCATCTGCGTGCGATCCTGGCGGTCTACCTCGAAAACGTCGACCTCGCACTGCGCGCCGTGCCCGCGTTGACGCCCGCGGGCCGGCCGCTCCCGGCTGCGACGCGCGCCGCGCTCGAACGGGCCCGCGCAGCGCTCCAGCGGCGCCAGCCGGCCGCCGCCCGGACCGCCCTCGAACCCGTCCTCGCGCGAGAACCCGACGAACCGCTGGCCCATTTCCTGGTTGGCGAGAGTCTGTTCCGCGAGGAAAACGGGGCGGCCGCGAGGCCGCACTTCGACGCGGTGCTGGCGGCCGGTCGCGACGGCTTCCAACTGCGCATGCGGCTTGCCCTGCTGGCCCTCAGCGACGGCGACGATGTCGGCGCCCTGGCGCAACTCGAGGCCGCCGCACTCCGCGACCCGCTCGACCCAACACCGCACGCGCTCCAGGCCGACATCCTTGAACGGCTCAACCGCGACGATGCGCAGTACGCCGCGCTGCGCCGGGCCGCCGACCTCGACCAGAACAACGTGCGGCTCGTACGCCGGGGCCTGGCGCTGGCCGAGCGGCTCGGCAAGCGGGCCGACATCGTATCGTGGCTGCGCCGCGGGCTTGAGATCGCGCCCTTCGCCTCCGACCTGCACCTTGCGATGGGCCGGCAGCTGGCCGGCGCGGGCGACTGCGTGGCTGCCCTGCGTTCGTTCGCTCTGGCCGCCGACACGGAGCCCGACCATCCGGTCGCCGTGCTCGTCGAGCAGGCCCGTTGTCTCCAGCAAACCGGCCGGCTCGACGAAGCCCGCGAGCAACTGCGCCGCGCCCTCGACCTCGACCCGCAGGACGCGCCGGCTCGCGATCTTTCCCGTGCACTCGGCCTGTAGCACACAGCGGCGGGCGGCTTGTGCGGCCTGCTCCGGCCTTCTCGGTCCGGGGGCCGGCCGGGCCGCGGGACGTTTCGGGCGCCGTCTGCCGAGGAGGACGTTGTGATCGTTCCCGCTTCGGCAACCCCACCTTGCGGTTGCCGCCTGTTCCGGCTTCCGCGACCGGGCCGCACCGGCCCGGTGCTTTCTGTGGCCCGCACGCTGATCTGCTGCCTCACCGTCCTGCCGCTTGCGGAGCGCATGGGCGTGGCCGCGGTCGCCGCGGATCCGGCGAGTCGGCCGCCGCCTCCCGCCCCAGTCCAGCAACTGCACGTTCCGTCGCTGCCTGGGCGCGCCGCGGCACCCTTGCAGGCCCTGTCGCTCCTCCCCATGCCGTGCGCGTGGCTCGTCGCTTCCGGCCGGCCGGTGCCGCCTCCCCTGTGGCGTCTGTCGGCCATCGCGGGTGCTCAGCCTCTGTCGCGCGTCACCGTGGGCACGCTGCCCCCGGGGTTCCGCCAAGACACGCCCCCGGACGGCCCACCCGAAGCCCTCCGCGATGGCTGCTACTGCATCGAGGCCGAACCCGGACCCGCGCGGCGGGCGACGTTCGCCATCCGCGGGGGCCTGCCGCGGCCGACGTGCGACGCCTGGGGAAGTGTCGTTCTGCCGTTTCCGCCCGGAGCCTTCGACGTCTTTCGTTTTGGCCAGCGGCGCATGCAGCGGGAAAGCTGGCAGGTCGCCCCGGACGGGGCCGTTGCGGCCCGCGCGGCCGCCACGAACGCCGCGGCGCGTCCGCTGCTGGGGACCTTGCGTTATCTCGGCGCCTCCGACGAGGCGCTGCGACTGCTCGTCGCCGACCAAGACGCCCCGGAGATCCCCGACCTCTTGCGCACGAGCGAGGTTGACCTGCGCTGGGGCCGCTCGCCCGCCCACGCCTACCGTCTGCGCTGGCTCGGCCGGCGCACGGCCCTCGTCGGCGCGCTGCTCCACCCCCACTCGAGGCGCGGGGCCACGCCGCCGGGCGAGGCTCTGGTACTGCTCGCCGCCCCCGGCGACCCGGCGTTGGCGGGCGAGGCCATCGCCGGTGGCTGTGGCGACATCGACGGTGACGCCCGCTGCGACCCGGTGGTCGTCGTGTTGGCCGGCCCGACCGAGCGGTCGCTTGAACTCGGTGCCAACGTCTTCCTCAGCACGGGCGGCCCCGGTGCTGTTCGCGTCCGACTCGAGACCGCGAACGCGTTGACGGTGCTACGCGCGCAACTCGGCTGGCAGATCCGCAGCGGCGGCCGCCCGGGGGAGCCGATGCGGCGCGCGCCGGCCGTGCGCTGGTCGGTACGCTTCGGCCGCTCGCTCGTGTCGCTGGATGTGCGCGGGACGGCCGACCGCGCGCGGCGCTACGAACTCCGCTGGAGCGCCGAGAAGCTGCGCATGCGCCGCGTCGACCTGCGAATCTGAGCGAAAAGGCGCGCGCCCTGTCCGCGCCCCCTTGCCCCCGCCGCCAGTAGACCTATCTTTGCGCCTCACGACGCGCGCGCCCGGCCGCCCCGTTGGGCTGGCCGCTGCGGGTGCCGGCTGTCGCCGCCGCCGGCGACCCAAGGAGAGTGGCCATGAGTGACTCGAGCAAGCCCGAGAAGCCCCGCAAGACCTCCATCGGCTCACGCTACTCCCGCGAAGAGGAAAGGGCGCCGCGCACGCCGCCTTCGGCCATCCAGCCCGTGACCGACGCCAACTTCGATGCCACGGTGCTCGGCAGCGAGCTTCCCGTGCTCGTCGACTTCTGGGCCACCTGGTGCGGCCCGTGCAAGGCCGTGGCCCCCATTCTCGAAGAGATTTCGAAGGAATACGAAGGCCGCCTGAAGATCGTCAAGTACAACACCGAGCAGAACTCGCGCGTGGCCGGGGCCATGGCGATTCGCTCCATTCCAACGCTTGTGCTTTTCAAGGACGGCAAGGTTGCCGACGTCCGCACGGGCGCCGGCAGCAAGCCCATGCTGACGGGCTGGATCGACCGTACCATCAACCCCAAACCCGGTCTGATTTCACGCCTCTTCGGTCGCTCGTAGCCCAGCAGCCGAGTGCTCCGGATCCCGGAGTGGCCGCACCTCTCGGGCCTGCAGCAGGGTCGGGTGGCGCCGGCAGGCCGCTCACCCCGTTGGCATGAGGGTCCGCAACGCTGCGGAGCCAGAAGGCCGCGCAGACCGACGACACGGCGGCGGCCGTTGCGATGGTTTCCCAGTGGGGCTGGCGGGCTGGCGGTGCTGGGGCTACTTGGCCGGCTGGCTCGGAGCGGGGGCGGGCGGCGCCGAGGGCTCCGCGGGGGCTGGGGGCTGGTCGTCGAGTGGGAGCACCTCGCGTTCGTCGGCGCTGCGCTTCTTGCCGGCCCGCGGCAGCGTCCGCTCGGGACCGTACTGCTTGGCCGGCGCCTGAGCCCGCAACCGGGCAATGGACCCGAGCAGGTCGCGCGCCACCTGCCCCAGTCGGGGATCGCCGGCGATGGGGCGCAACTGTGCTTCGGCTTGATCGAGCCGCCCCGCCGCGAGAAGCAGCCGCGCGGCTTCAAGCCGCGCTTCGACTGCAGCCTGCGGCGCCCCTCCGCGGCTCACGATGGCTTCGTACTCGGCCAACGCGCGGCCCGCCTGGCCCGTCTTGCGGTACGCTTCGGCCAGTCGCAGTCGCGCTTCGGCCGCCACCTGGGGGGCCGGTCCACGTGCCAGGGCCTGGTTGAGCGCCACGATGGCCTCGTTGAAGCGGCCCGCCTGCAACTCGTCGAGGCCTCGCTCGAGCAGCGGCTCGTTGCCCGCTAGCGGCCGCGACTGCACGGTGCGCTCGCCGTCGAACGGGCGGTAGGCAGCGGGCGGGGCAGCCCCGGCCGGCCGCGCGGCAGGTGCGACCGACTGGGCAACGGACGCGGGGGCCTTCGGGCTGCCCTTCCCGGTCGGCGCCGGCCCGGCTAGCGCGCCGCCCGCGACTTTGGGCGGGCTCGCGGGGGCGGCCGGTGCCACGGCCACCGCCTGAGGCGCCGACTCGCCGCTGCCCAGTACCGCCGGCTCCGCCGCGGGGCGCGCGAAGCCGCGCCCGCCGCCCGGAGGCGGGGCAGTGGGCGCCAGGTCGCCACGGGGGCTGGCCAGCTGCATTCGACCCTCGCGGCGGTTTTCCTGGACGGCGGAGGCTGGGTCTTCTCCGAGGGACTCACCGGCCAGCGGATCGGACCAGCCGAGCTGCGGCATCGCCGCCTCCGGCGCATCGGTGGCGCCGCGGGTCGTCGCCCCGGAGGTATCGTCGCCCTTGCCGAACCGTCGTTCGCCGCGGGCCCGTTCGCGATCGTTGAACTCGTCCTGCGCCCCGCCGGCCGTGGCCTCGTTGGCCGCCCCGACCGCGCCGCGCCCGAGCCCCGCAGCCGACCCCGCAACGCCGTCCAGCGAATTGGCGAGTCGATCGCGGGCGCTCTCTTCGGTTGGAGCGGCGTGACGCGTGCTTCCTTCGGCCGACGGGAGCACCGGCGCCCGCCTCGCGAAGTCTTGGTCGCCGAGCAGGCGGACCGGCACGGGGTCGGGGGCGACCCGTGCCACGCGCCCGCCGGTTTCGCTGGCCATGGGGGCCGTGACGCGCCCGTCGTCGATGGTGCCCGGTTTCGCGCCCAGGGGTTGCCCCGCGGGCTCCGAGCTCGCGGCCACCCCGTCGTCGAGCGAGGCAGCGACCGCTGGCGCCGCCGGCAAGGCCGCCGTGGCCGCCTGGGCCTTGTTGGGCGTGCTGCGCGAAGGGGTCTCGGGCGGCGTGGCCGTACTGGCCATCGCCGGCGCCGGCTCGCGTGCGGCGGGCGCCGCCGGCGCGGCCGACTCGGCGGCAGCGCGCGGGGGCACGCGCTCGGCCGCATCGAATCGTTCCCCGTTCTGAGCCGAGCGATACGACAGGAGATAGAGCCCCGTGCCGGCCACGACCAACACGAGCATGGCCGCGGTGGCGGCCGGCTGCAGCAGGAATGCGCCGAGGCGCCCCCAGAATGTGCGGCGCGGAGCCTCGGCGCGCGCGGCGGCCGCCATGCGCGCCTGGCGCAAGATGGCCTGGATGTGGGTTTCGGGCAGCGCGGTCGGTGCTTCGGCTTCGGCGAGCGAGCGCACGGCACCGAGCGTGCGCCGATTGGCTTCCAACTCCGCGCGCAGATCGGGATGGGCCTGCAATCCGGCTTCGTAGGCCGCCCGCTCGGCGGGCGGCAACTCGCCGTACAGGTCATCCAGCATCAGGTCTTGGAGTCGTTCCCTCTTCATCAACGTCCCTCAGGGCCCCGCGGCGTCGGCATACGGCGCCAAGGCCGCCCGCAACGTCTCGAGTGCGTAGCGCATGCGGCTCTTCACGGTGTTTTCGCTGGACCCGACCATCTCGGCGATCTCCTTGAACGAGAGTCCCTGGAATTCGCGCAGCACGAACACGTCGCGCTGGTCGGGGTTCATCCGCGCGAGCACTTGTTCGAGCTGGCCGCGCACGCGCGCGCCCGTTGCCAGTCGGTCTTGCAGCGGCGACGGATCGGACACGGTGTCGAGGAGTGTGCCGCTGTCCGGATTGTCGTCCGTGGGCTGGTCGAGCGATACCGTGCGCCGGAACTTGCGTCGCCGACCTGCGTCGATGCAGAGATTGCGCGCGATCGTGTACATCCATGTCGTGAACTTCGCGCGCCTCTGGTATTCGCCGGCGCTCTTCACGATGCGCAGGAACACCTCCTGGACCAAGTCCCGAGCCGCCTCCGGGTCTCCCAGCGTCCGCAGGATGTAGCCCTGGACCGCCGGGCCGTGCCGGCGCAACAAGATCTCGAACGCACGGGCGTCGCCGGCCTGGTACCGGTCCATCAGTTGTTCGTCGGAGGGCGTTTCGACCAACGCGCCGGTCCTTGTGGCGCGGGCGCCATCCGTCACACAAAAGTAGAGACGGCTCGCCCGCCAAAGCGATCTAAGAACGTCGGCGCGTGTTCGCGGTGACGCGCCGGAGGCCATCGAGCCGCCGATGATACTCCCGTAGAAGCAACGCTGGCAAGCTGCGTCGGCCACCCTTTCGTCAATTGTCGCAATGGCTTGCGACCACAATGCCGCACGTCAGGATGGGGCGTTTGGCCCCGCGAGCGGGTGGTGGCAGGCGACGCGGCCGGGCCCCGATCGCGCTCCGAGCACGGGCATCGTGCGCCGGCACTCGGCCGCGGCCCGCGGGCAACGGGGGTGGAAAGGACAGCCGGGCGGTGGGGCGAGCGGGCTCGGCACTTCGCCCTGGAGCACCGGTCCGGTGCGCTGCCCGCGTCGGCCCGCCTGCGCCGAGGGCAGGCTGGTCACGAGGGCAGCCGTGTAGGGATGCGCGGGCGCCCGCAGTACATGCTCGCTAGGACCATCCTCCACGAGCCGACCGAGGTACAGCACCAGTGTGCGCGGGCACAAATGGCGCACGACGTGCAGGTCGTGCGACACGACGAGCAGAGTCAGGCTGCGCTTCTGCCGGAGTTCCATGAGGAGATTGAGGATCTGGGCCTGCACCGAGACGTCGAGGGCGCTCACCGGCTCGTCGGCCACGAGGAGTTCGGGCCCGACGGCGAGGGCGCGTGCGAGCCCGATTCGTTGGCGTTGTCCGCCGCTGAACGCGTGCGGGTAGCGCTGCAGCGCGTCCGCCGGCAGGCCGACCTCGGCCAGCAGCCGGACGACCTCGGTGGCCCTCGCGGCGCGCGCCACGAGGCCGTGGACGGCCAGCGGCTCGGCCAACTGGGCGCCCACGGTCATCTTGGGGTCGAGGCTGCCGAGCGGATCCTGAAAGACGAGCTGCGCCCGGCGCCGCAGCGCGCGCAGGGCGGCCCCCCGCAGCCCGTGAACGGGCTCGCCGGCGAGTCGCACCTCGCCCGTCGTCGGCGCCAGCAGGCCCACGATGCAGTGCGCAAGGGTCGACTTGCCGCAACCGCTCTCGCCGACGAGGCCCACGCTCTCACCGCGCTCCACCGAGAACGTGACCTCCTGCAGCGCGTGCACCTTGCGGGCATCGCCCGACCAACCGGCGCGCGCGCGGAAGGTGCGCCCGAGCCGCCGCACATCGAGGAATGAGGGGGCCCCGGGTGAGGAGGCATGTCCTTCCGGCCGACTCACGGCTGCGCCTCCGAGCCGGCGTAGGGGTGGTGGCAAGCCACGCTGTGAGCGGCGGTCGAGTCGAGGACGAGCGCGGGGGCGCTTGCGGCACACTGCGCGTCGGCGCGGGCGCAACGGTCCCGGAAACGACAGCCGCTCGGCCATTGCCCCGGTGCCGGCACCTGCCCGGGGATGGCGGCAAGCCGGCTGCCGGGTTCGACGGCCTGTCGTTCCGGCAGAGAGGCCAATAGCCCTACCGTGTAGGGATGGCGCGGCGTCGTGAGCAGGGCCGCCGTCGGCGCCTGCTCGACGATGCAGCCCGCGTACATGACGGCGACCACTTCGGCCAGTTCTCCGACAAGGGCCAGATCGTGCGTGATGAGCCAGAGCGCCATGGCGCGGCTCGCCCGGATGCTTTGCAGCAAAGCCACGATTTGGGCCCGGATGGACACGTCGAGGGCCGTGGTCGGCTCGTCGGCGATGAGCAACGCCGGCTCTGCGCTGAGCGCAAGCGCGATCATGGCGCGCTGGCGCATGCCGCCGCTCAACTGGTGCGGGTAGGCGCGCAGGCGTTCGCGTGGTTCGGGCATGCCGACCTCGCCGAGCAGGCGCGTCGCGCGCTCCGTCGCGGCGCGCCGCGAGAGCGACTCGTGCGAGCGGATCGCCTCGACGAGTTGGCTGCCGAGCGTCAGGACCGGGTTGAGCGCCGCTCCGGCCTCCTGGAAGACGAGGGCCAGCTCCCGGCCGCGTCGCTCGCGCATGCGGGCCTCAGGCAGGGTGAGCAGATCCTCACCGCGCCAGAGCACGCGCCCCGCGGCCACGCGCGCCGGCGGGCTGGGCAGCAGCCGCAGCGCGGCGCGCGCGAGCAGCGTCTTGCCGCAGCCACTTTCCCCAACGAGCGCGAGGCTGCCCCCGGGCGTGAGCTGCAGCGAGACACCGTCGACCGCCGGCACCGCGCCCGAAGGCAAGTCGAGCAGTACGCGGAGGCTTTCGATGGCGAGCAGAGGCGCCACGCAGGCCGCTCCTCTCCCGGGGCGCGGGGCGCGACCGCCGGACGGCTAGTTGACCATGCTGGTGGTGACCGGGGCGCGCTCGCCCTCGGCCAAGAGCACGCCGCCCACGGCCTCGGTGAGGGTCTGCAGGCGGCTCAGCGGCGACGGCTCCTCCAGGAAAGCTTGCCGCTCGGCCGGGTCGCGGAGCAGCACGGCCGCAAGCCGGTAGGACAACACGGCCGGGTCCTGTGTGGAGGCGACGACCTGGGCCAACTCGCGCCGCTGCACGTGCGGCAGAGCCATGAGCGCGTCGAGGTACTGCTGCAAGCGCCGTTCGGCCCGGCGCAGATGCAGCCTTTCCCGCGATTGCACAGCATCAGCGAGGACCTCGACCTGCGCCGTGGGGTAGGGGATTTCGCGCCGAAACCGGACGATGCGCACGCGCTCGAGCCCGTGCAGGTAGACGAGCCGCGAGCCGTCTTCCTGACGCTGCACGTTCAAGATCTTGGCGAGTCCGCCCACGGGGTAGAGTGCCGGCAGCGTCCCGTGCGCGAAACCGGCGGGCGCGATGCCGCACACGACGATGAGACGGTCGGCCGCGAGCGCGTCGTCGACCAGGTTCGTGAGGGAGACCTCGAAAACCTGCAACGCCGCCAGGGTGGCCGGGAACAGGACGTAGTCCCGCAGGCCGAAAACCGGCACGTCGTGAATGACCGAACGGTCGAGCAGCACAGGGGGCCTCCCGCTCCGCCCGGCGCCGAGCGGGCCTCGGGTCCGGCTGCGCATCCGGCGCCGAGGCGCGATCGAGCGCTCTCGCGGCCGGATGATAGGGGCGGCGTCGAATTCGGGCAAACTTTGGCCCGGTTGCCGCGCGTGGGCGGTCCGGCTATGATGCGACGTCCCTCGCGACATGGGGCGAGCCACGGGGGCCGGCGGAGCCCCGGCGAGCCTTCAGGCTGCGCGGGCGAGGGGGCCGGGGAGATCGCGATGTCCGAAGAACAGTCCAGCAACGAACAGCAGGGCGTCGTCTCGGAAGACGACGCGGGGCAGCCCGCGGTGCCGGGGCAGCCGGGCATCCATCCGCAATCCTTGAAGCTTGTGAAAAGGCGACTCGTGCGTCACGCGCTGCTCGACGCCACGCCTCCGAGCGGCTCCGGCGAGCCTGCCAAAGGCCCCGTGGCGCCGGTCGAGGCGAACGTCCGCATCAACGTCGTGCCGCTGCCGCAGTCGAGCGATGCGAATCGGCGGCCGCGGCCCTTCACGATGTCCGACGTCAAGGTGTGAACGCGGCCTGCACGGACGAGCCGTGCTGGCCAAGCCGCAGGATTCCCGCAGCCGGCAGCCGGCCGCAGCGCGGGACGAGGCGAACCGGAGAAGGAGGAGGAGACCATGCCGCTCACCAAGGTGCGCAAACTGGCCATGCGCCAAGTGGCCAAATGGATGGCTTCCGAGAAGGCCATGCAGGTGCTGTCCGACCCGCGCGTGCAGAAGGTCATGGCGCAGGCCTTCACATTCCAGGAAGAAATCACGAAGCGCTGGAACCGTACGTTGCGCGAGGCAGCCAAACGGCTCAATCTGGCGACACTCGACGACCTCGCGACGCTCAAGCGCGCCGTGCGCAAGATCGAGGGGCAGGTCAGCACCGGCGGCGACAACCGCTAGTGTCGTCGAACGGAATGGGCGGCACCGTATCTCCGAGGGATCGTTGCCGCCGGCAAGGTACCCCCGACGAAGGGCTCGCAACGCCTCTTCGAGAAGGAGCAACACCGCCGGTGGTAACGAGGACCGGCGAGACGGGCTGGCTCGTTGCGCTCCACGACACTTGCGCGTGGCCGCCCCAACTCCCCGCGTGAACGCGGTCGAGCCCAGTCGCAACCGCGTCACGTACTCTCTGGGGCCCGATGAACCGGACGCCGTGCGTCCACTGGAGGTTGGAAGTGGCTCGTTTCAAAGACGACCAGAAAGTCATCGATGCGTTCGGCCCGTACCTCGTACCGGGCGAAACCGTCCAGCACTACGCCTATGGGGTCAAGCAGCCGCACATCCTGCTCATCATCTTTCTCATGCTGCTGGCCATCTTGCCCGGGGCCATCGCCGTGGCGCTGCTGACGAAGGAGTACATCGTGGCCACCACGGCCGGGCGCTTCCTCGTGCTGCGGTTCTCGAGTGGCAAGATCAACGTCAAGGAAGTGCTTGAATACTCGCTCGACCGGCCCCTCAACGTCGTGACGAGCACGGGCAGCATCTTCACGCACATCCGCATCAACGACCCGCAGAAGCCGTTTGTGGCGAAATTCCACCGCCTTGGCATGAAGTCCAACCAACCACATTCGCGGGCCATCGCGGAGGCCCTCGAAGCCACGAAACGCTAGGCCATGGGAACGTTGCACGTCCTGTTCGACACCCCGCCCTGCCGGCCCTGCCCGTTCTGCGGTGCCACCACCCGCGGGGAGCGCTGCCCCGCCTGCAACCAGGACGTCACGGCACCGCGCCGGCCCTGCCCCAAGTGCGGGCACCTGACGCCAAGCCGCCAGCGCGAGTGCGTCCACTGCCACACGGTCGCGAAAAGCGACCTGCGCTGGAAGATTCCCCTCATCGTGGCGATTTTCGTCGTGGCGTTCGTGCTCGCGATTCTGCTGCAATTGGCCAGATAGGCTAGCGTCTACCGGCAATTGCGCTCCGTTTCGCCGCGGCGAGCCCGAGGAGCAGGAGGAGGACGCCGAGCAGCCCGCTGCTGCCCGGCCCGGAGGCCGCTGCGCAGCCCGAGGCCGACTTGTGCGGGCCGGGAGCCGCGTCCAATGCCGGAACGCCGTCGGGCGCCGTCTGGTCGGTGAGGAGTCCGCTGCCCGTTTCCTGGGCGTCACGTCCAACCTCGGCAGAACCGGCGTCGGGGTTGAGCCCGTCACGCTGCGGACCGGCATCGGGTTTGTCGCCGCTGTCGCCAGCGTCGCCAAGGGCGGCATCGGGCCCAGGCGGCAAGTCGGCGGCGTCGCGCGGGTCGGCATCGGGTCGCGCGGTAGCGTCGCCGGTGCCGTCGGAACCGGCCGTGTCGACCGCGTCGGGCACGGGCGCGGCATCGGCGCTGCCGTCGGGGACATCGGGAGTGGGTGGGGTGTCGACGAGGCCGTCGGGAGTGGGGGGCGTGTCGGCGGGCGCGTCGGTTGCGCCGGCGTCGGCCAGGAGTTCGGCTGCGTCGGCGTCGGGCGCGTCGGTTGCGCCGGCGTCGGCCATGGGTTCGACCGCGCCCGCCTCGGGATTGGGCTCGGCGGGGGCCGGCGGGTCGTCTTCGCTCGGGTCGGCCGGGTACTCGCACCCGGGGTCGGCAGGCGCGTCGGTGAGCCCGTCGCCGTCGTTGTCGACGCCGTCGCTGCACGGGGTAGTGCCGACCCGGATGCGGATGACGCGTTCGCCGGCCGTCGGTCCGACCACAACGATGCGCAGGTCGTGGTCGCCCGGTGCCAGGTCGCGCGAATCGAAGGCACCCTGCCAGAGCGGGCCCTCTACGGGCCGCAGCTCGGCGAACGAGCCGTCGTCGACCTGCGCGAGGACCTCGTAGGGGTTGTCGGGGGAGAAGACGAGGGTTCGCACGGGGTTGTCGGCCACGCCGAGCGGCACGGTGGTGGCCCACGGGTTGCCGCCGGCGAGCCCGACGTCGCCGGGCACGGTGACCCCGATGAGCGGCCATTGTCGTGCGCTGCCGACCGTCACGGACAGGTTGTCTTCGTCGACCGCCCACACCGCGAGGTTGTTGCTGTCGGCCTTGCCGAAGGCGTCGAGGCTCAGGTGCAGCGTGGCGCCCTCAAAGCCCGCCGTGTACTCGTGGATGTGTCCGTAGGCGTAGGCCGAGACAGCGTGCTCCGCAAACAGCGTGCGGGTCTCGTCCCGACTCTCCTCGAACTGGCTGAGCGGATGGTGCCCGAACGCGAACGTGAGCCGGGCGTCGGCTTCGGCGTCGAGCGCCTCGGCGAAGAACGCCCGTTCGTCGCCGTTGAGCCCGGCGTTGTCGACGGGCCACACGGCGCCATCGGAGGCGGCCGTGTTGAGGGCGACGAAGTGGTAGGCGCCGAACGGAAAGGCCCGCCGCCAGGACTGCTGCAGGCGGTCGGTGGCCGCGCCCTGGACGGAGTAGGCCCGATAGAAGGAGAAGTCTTCGTCGCCGTAGTGGTCATGGTTGCCGGGCGGGTCGAAGTAGAACTCGGCGTCCATGCCGGCGTCGCGCGCGATGTCGCGGTACGTTTCCCATTCGCCTTCGTTCTGGCCGAAGAGCAGGTTGGAGTCGGTGAGGTCGCCCGTGACCACCACGAAATCAGGCTGGAAGACGTCGTAGGCCTCGAACAGCAGCCATTCGAGATTCTCGTCGGCTTCGTCGTTCGGCCAGGGAGCGCCGATGTGCAGGTCGGTGACCTGCAGAAACCAGAAGACGGCGTCGCTCCGGTGCGTGTAGCGCGCCAGCGCCGGATTGCCGGCCTGCGCGGCGTTCGGGCCGAGCGACAGGAGCGCCGCGAGCACGACGAGGGCGCCGCGAGGCACGCCACGGAGGCTCAGAGAAGGAACGATGGTCATGCGCCACCCTCCGTACAGTCGGGTCGGGAGCATAGCATCCGTTCGGCAACTTTTCAGCCGCGCGCCACGCCGCGCCCGCACTGCGCTTGCCGTAGCCTGCACGCTGCGCTAGGAATGCGGGGTTGCCGCGGCGCGTCACGAAGGCCGTCCACGCGTCGCGACCGAATGGCGTTGCGCCGGAGAGCCCGCCCCTGGCAGCGGGCGAGCCATTCCCGTCGCAAGACGCCGGTCGGAGGAAGACGTGCGAACCATCGACGACGCGGAGCAGGCGACTTTCATCGACGAGGCCGAGATCGAGGGGGTGCTGCGCTCCGCCGCCCGTTCAGACAGCGCCGAGGTGCGCGAAGTCCTGGCCAAAGCCGGCGCGGGCGGCGGGCTCGGGATGTCAGACGTGGCCTGTCTGTGTGGGGTGTCCGACCCCGAACTGCTTGCGGAACTGTTTGCCACGGCCCGAGCCGTCAAGGACCGCATCTACGGCAAGCGCCTCGTTCTGTTTGCGCCGTTGTACGTGTCGAACCTGTGCGGCAACGACTGCGCCTACTGCGCGTTTCGCGCCCGCAACAAGGAGGTCAAGCGCCGCGCGTTGGCCCAGTCCGAGGTCGCGCGCGAGGTCAGGATCCTGGTCGAACAGGGCCACAAGCGCGTGCTGCTCGTCGCGGGCGAGTCGTATCCGCGCCAGGGCTTCCGCTACGTGCTCGACTGCATCGAGACCATCTACGGCGTCAAAAGCGGTCCGGGAGAGATTCGCCGCGTCAACGTCAACGTGGCACCGCTCACAGTCGACGAGTTTCGCGACCTCCACGCCGCGCGCATCGGCACCTACCAACTGTTCCAGGAGACGTACCACCGGGCCACCTACGCCGCCGTGCATCTCGGCGGTCGCAAACGCGATTTCGACTGGCGCGCCACGGTCATGGATCGGGCCATGGCGGCCGGCATCAACGACGTCGGCATCGGGGTGCTGTTCGGCCTTTGCGACTGGCGCTTCGAGGTCTTGGCGCTCATGCAGCACATCCGTCACCTCGAAGCACGCTTCGGGGTTGGCCCGCACACCATCAGCGTGCCGCGGCTCGAACCGGCGATCGGCGCCGATGTCGCGGCGCATCCGCCGAAGCCCGTCTCCGACGTCGATTTTCGCAAGCTCGTGGCGATTCTGAGGCTGGCCGTGCCCTATACCGGCATCATCATGTCCACGCGCGAGACCCCCAACATCCGGCGCGAGAGCTTCGCGCTCGGCGTGTCGCAGATCTCGGCCGGCAGCCGCACGAATCCCGGCGGCTACAGCACCGACGACGAGGTCGACGACGGCAGCCAGTTCTCGCTCGGCGACCACCGTCCGCTCGACGAGGTCATCCGCGACGTGGCGGCGCTCGGCTACATCCCATCGTTCTGCACGGGTTGCTACCGGCTCGGGCGCACGGGCCAGGACTTCATGGACCTCGCCAAGCCCGGAGAAATCAAGCAACACTGCGATCCAAATGGTCTTTCAACGTTCCTCGAATACCTGCTCGACTACGCCAGCCCCGAGACGCGCGCCGTGGGCGAACCCCTCATCGAAGCCACCTTGGCCGGCATGGACGAGGCGGTCCGCCACACGGCCGAGCGCATGCTGGCCAAGGTGCGCAAGGGTGGCCGCGACGTGTACGTGTAGCCGCGTCCGTTCTTGCCCCGCTCCCGCAGAACCCTCCAACCCCAAGGCGGGTTTCTCGGCACGGCTGGGCGCTTCTTTTGCTGGCCTTCATTAAGGACTTGAAACCGGCGGTCGAGATGAGTATCTTGCCGCCCGCTAGACCGGAAACCAGGTCTGTGTTCTTGGGCTCGGGAGCCCGGGCGGCGTGAACATTCGAGGGGCTAGGTGAACAGCCAAAGGAGTGTCGACATGCGAAAAGGTCTTGTGCTTGGGTTTGTGGCAGCGGCCTTGTGGCTAGCTGCTGGGTGCGAGAGTTCGGACGGCGGCGGCGGTGGCGACACCGGCAATCCGCCCGAAGAGGTCGCGGGTGGCGATACGGACGTCGGCGGCGGTGAGACCGTTGAGCCCTCGTGCGGCAACGGCGCCAAAGAGCAGGGCGAAGCGTGCGACGGGGCCGACCTCGGCGGCGCCACCTGCGCGTCGGCCGGTTTCGATGGCGGCACGCTCGCGTGTGCGGCCGACTGTACGCTCGACACGAGCGCCTGCACCGGCACGCCCGAAACCTGCGGCAACGCCACCATCGACGCCGGCGAAGACTGCGACGGGGCCGACCTCGCCGCGGCCACCTGCGAGTCGCTCGGCTTCGACGGCGGCACGCTCAGCTGCGCGGCCGACTGCTCCTTCGACACGAGCGCCTGCACCGACGAGCCGGCCGAATGCGGCAACGGCGTGGTCGATGCCGGCGAAGCGTGCGACGGGGCCGACCTTGGCGACGCCACGTGCGAAACCCAGGGCTTCGACGGTGGCACGCTCGGCTGCGCGGCCGACTGCACCTTCGACACCTCCGCCTGCGAAGGTGAAGACCCCTGCGCCGCCGCCTGCGCGACGCTGGCCGACTGCCTCACCGGCGACGGCTGCCCGACCGCGGCCGTCGACGCCTTCCTCGCGCCCGAGGGCTGCCCGGCCTCCTGCGCCGCCGATCCCGGCATGGTGACCAACGTCGCCGGCATGGGCTGCGAGACGGCACTGCCCATCGTGTACGCCACCTCGGCCGATCTCGACGCCGCCTGCCACGCGCAGCCCGGCGAATGCGGCAACGGCGTGCTCGAAACGGGCGAAGCCTGCGACGGGGACGAACTCGGCGACGCCACGTGCATCACCGAGGGCTTCGACAGCGGCGACCTCGCCTGCGCGGCCGACTGCACGTTCGACACCTCCGCCTGCGAAGGCGGAGACCCCTGCGCCGCCGCCTGCGCGACGCTGGCCGCCTGCCTCACCGGTGACGGCTGCCCGGCCGCGGCGGTCGACGCCTTCCTCGCCCCCGAGGGCTGCCCGGCCTCCTGCGCCGCCGACCCCGGCATGGTGACCAACGTCGCCGGCATGGGCTGCGAGACGGCACTGCCCATCGTGTACGCCACCTCGGCCGATCTCGACGCGGCTTGCCATGCGCAGCCCGGCGAATGCGGCAACGGTGTCCTCGAAGCCGGTGAAGCCTGCGACGGCGCCGATCTTGGCGACGCCACCTGCATCACCGAGGGCTTCGACGGCGGCGAGCTCGCCTGCGCGGCCGATTGCACCTTCGACACCGCGGCCTGCACGACCGAGCCCGACGATTGCGGCAACGGCGTCGTCGATGCCGGCGAAGACTGCGACGGCGCCGATCTCGGCGACGCGGACTGCACCGACGTGGGCTTCGAGGGCGGCGAGCTCGCGTGCGCGGCCGACTGCACCTTCGACACCGCGGCCTGCACCGGCACCGGGCCTGAATGTGGCAACGCGGTCATCGAATTCGGCGAAGACTGTGACGGCGACAATCTCGGCTTCTTCGACTGCTGGGACTTCGGCTACGAGGGTGGCACGCTGGCCTGCGCGGCCGATTGCACCTACGACATGTCTGCCTGCGAAGGCACGCCCGACCCGTGCGGCAACGGCGTCCTCGACGAAGGCGAAGAGTGCGACGGCGAAGATCTCGGCGGCAAGACCTGCGCCGACTACAGCTTCACGGGCGGCACTCTCGGTTGCTCGATGTACTGCGAAGCTGATGTCTCGGCTTGCGAAGGCTTCATCTGCGAAGACGACGAATACGAAGAAAACGACACGCTCGAGACGGCGACGGCCCTCGCCATCGGCGCGTACGAAGGCCTGCGCATCTGCAACGGCAGCGACGAAGAAGAAGACTACTACGCGTTCGCGATCCCCGCGGCCGGCGACGTCTTTGCCGTCCAAGTGGCCTTCATCCACGAGGAGATGGACATCGACGTCCAACTGCTCGACGCCGCGGGTGCCGTCCTCGACAGCTCCGCCGGAACGCGCAACACCGAGGTCGTGTCGTACACGTTCGAAGCGGCCGGCGGTGCGGTTCTGCGCGTGTATCCGTACGGCGGGCTCGGCGCGACGTACAGCATCCTCGCGGTGCTCAACCCCGCCTGCACGAGCGACCCCGACTGCGGCGAGGGCGTGGGCCAGATCTGCGTCGGCTTCGCCTGCGTGGCCGGCTGCAACGACCAGAGCGACTGCGGCGAAGGCCAGTACTGCGACCTCGACGCCGGCCAGTGCGCGGACGGCTGCGGCGACAGTGGCGACTGCGAACCCGGCAACATTTGCGTCGACCACGCCTGTGTCCCCGGCTGCGAGTCGAGTTGGGATTGCCCCGAAGGCCAGATCTGCGTTGACGACCAGTGCATCGAAGGCTGCGAGTCGAGCTGGGATTGCCCCGAGGGCAACATCTGCCTCGACAACCAGTGCGTGCCCGGTTGCGAGTACGATTCGGACTGCCCCGAGGGCCAGATCTGCGACGACGCCGGCCAGTGCGTTGAGCCCGAGTGCAACAACGACGCCGACTGCCCCGAGGGCCAGGCCTGCGTCGCGAACCAGTGCGTGGTTCCGGCCCAGGGCGATGCCTGCGGCAATCCGTTCGTCGTGACCGGCCTGCCGTTCGCGGCCACGGGCGTCGACATCGGCATTTTCGCGAACAACTTCTGGTTCGACGGGGAATCCTGCACCGGCTACTCGAACAGCGGCGCCGACGCGGTATACGCGGTGACCCTGGCCGCGGGCCAGAACGTCTCCATTACGCTTGGGAGCACGTTCGACGGCGCGCTCTATGTGCTTGGCGAATGCTTCGGCGGTCCGTTGACCCTCGGTGCATGCCTTGCCGGCGCCGACGAAGGGCTCGCGAACGAAAGCGAGACCATTTCGCTGCAGCCGGCCACGGCGGGCACCTACTACGTCGTCGTCGACGTGTGGTCTGGCGGGGCCTCCGGCACCTTCGACCTCACCATCGCGGCTGCCGCGGAGTAGTCCGCCCGGCTTGGCCGCCGGGGCGCTCGGCTCCGGCGGCGCGCCTCCGACCTTCTTCCCCCCATCGCCACGCCCCGCAGCCCTCCGGGCCCCGGAGGCGCCGTCCTGCGCGGCGCGTCTTGCGGGCAAGCGCGCACTCCTGCTACGCTGCGGCGTCATGAGTAGCGAAAACGAATTCCAGCCCCTCGACGAACGCTCACGGGCCCCGCTGTGCGGGCCCTTGGCTCTGCTGCTCGCCGGCTACTCGGCCACGGAGGGCGAGGCGCTGCGACTGTGGTTCGAGGGCCTCGGCTTCGGCCCGCCGCGCGTCTTGTTTTGTGCTCGGGCGAGTTTGGCGGCGCCGCTCGAAGCCGTGTTGCAGGGTCCCGCCGACCCTGAGCCGCTGCCGCCTGAGCTGCTGCCGCGCACGCTGTTGCTCTCGGGCCTTGCTTCTCCGCAGATCCGCGTGGTCGTCGAGCGCTACCACGAAACCGGGCTGCCCCGGCCCATCTTCGCGGCCACGACCCCCAGCAATCTCAAGTTCAGCGTCCGCGACCTGCTACGGCACCTGCTCGCGGAGCATCGTGCGGCCTCGGGCGGGGACGCAGCGAGCCGCTGAGCCGATGGGCGGCGGCTGGCCAGCGCCTTCAACCCGGGTGAAGGGAGCAACCCTTGCAGTACGAGAAATCGGCTCCATTCGTCGGCGACGCGCGGGAGGCCTTTGCGCTCGCGAAGGCCGCTTTGACACAGTCGGGGTATCGCCTCGAACGCGTTTCGCAGGACGAACTGTGGGCGCGCAACCACGGCGGATTCGTGCGCACGCATAGCGCCTCGCCGCTTCTGGGCGCGTCGCCGGTCCACCTGCGGATCGCGGCCGGCCGCGTCGAACTCGGCGCCGACTTCGAGGGCGTCACCCAGACCCGCCGTTTCCTCGTGCGGCTACTCGTCGGGCTCGGCCTCGGGCTCGGGGGTGGGCTCGCGGCGGTGTTCGCCTTCGTGTTCAGCGACCGCTGGCCGGCTTTCATCGCGCTGGGCCTCGGTCTCGGCATTCCGCTCGTTCAACTCCCCATCCATCTCGGGGTGACGGTGCCGCTCGTCCGGCGCCGCGCCACGGCGGCTCTCGACACGCTGCTCCACAATCTCGTACACGGCGTCGGCTAGCCTCGCGCTGTCCTGCCCGGCCGACCGGTCGGTGGGCGGCTCGGCGGGCGTTCGGGCTGCAATTTCTGCACGCCGCCTGCAACTTCTGCGCGCGCATCGGGGGACCGGGCGGCGCGCCAAACCTGGCGGTCCTCCCGGCGTCTCGACCCGCCCGGCGCTGCGGTGATACAACCGCACGACCGGCGCGCCAAGCAGTGCAGAGCGCCGGCACGTGGCTTGCAAGCCCGGCAGGCGGCGGTTGCGCGCGGAAGACGAGGTTCGCTCCCATGACCGATGCACGTCGAGCCCAGGTGAACGCGGTGCTGGCCCACGACCGAAAGGTGCGCAGGCGCCGCTGGATTCTGCGGGGGTTCGCCCTGCTCCTGCTGCTGGCGGGGGCGGCCTACGCGTACGTGCGGCTCACCGAGCCGGCTCCGCCGACGCGCTATCGCACGGCGCCGGCCCGCCTCGGCACGCTGCAAGTTGTCGTCACGGCAACGGGTACGTTGCAGGCCCGGAACTCGGTCGAGGTCGGCGCCGAGGTCACGGGCCGGCTCGTCGAGGTGCCCGTCGACTTCAACGACAAGGTGACACCGGGCCAGCTCCTCGCCCGCATCGATCCCACGCCGTTCGAACTCGACGTGAGGCAGGGTGAGGCGCGGCAGAAGTCGGCCGTGGCCGCCGTGGGGCGTGCCGAGGCGAGTGCCGACGAAGCCAAGAAGACGCTCGCGCGTGCTGAGGCCCTCGCGAAGGAGGGGCTCATCTCGCGTCAGGATCTCGACACCGCTCGGGCTGCCGCGACGCGCAGCCGCGCCGACGTCGCCGCCGCGCGGGCCAGTCTCGCCGAGGCCGAGGCGGCCCTCAGCTCGGCCGCCACGCGGCTCAGCAAGACCACCATCGTGGCGCCCATCGGCGGCATCGTGCTGAACCGGGCCGTCGAACTCGGCCAGACCGTCACCGCGGGGTTCCAGACCCCGGTGCTCTTCACGCTTGCCACCGACCTCGCGGCCATGGAACTGCGCGCCGCGGTCGACGAAGCCGACATCGGCAAGGTGGCCGAAGGCCAACGGGCGACGTTCACCGTCGACGCCTACCCGGCGCGCGTGTTCAATTCGAAGGTGCTGCGCATCCGCAACGTGCCGACCGTCAACCAGAACGTGGTGACGTACGAGGCCATTCTCGATGTGACGAACGACGACCATGCGCTCCGCCCGGGCATGACCGCGACCGCCAGCATCGTGGCCTCCCGCTACGACAACACGCTGCTCGTCCCCAACGAAGCCCTACGGTTCACCCCGCCTCGGGAAGGCGCGCCGGGAGGCGGACGTGGCGGCCCGGGCGGGCTGCCGTTCATGATGGGCCCCCCGCGATTTCCGGGCGGGGAGGCCAAGAAGGCCACCGAAGTCGAGCGCGACCCCGCGGCCGCCACGGTCTGGGTGCTCGTCGGCGGCAAGCCGGTGGCGCGGCGCATCCGCAAGGGCGACACCGACGGCGACAACACCGTGGTGCTGGCGGGCGAGCTTGCCGCGGGCGACCCGGTCATCGTCGAGCGCGAGACAGCGCAGCCGGGGGCGCGCTGATGCGTGCGTCACCGCCGCCACCACCGCCACCGCTGCCGCGCGGCGTGTCCGGCGTGCCCATCGTGACCATGCGAGGCGTCGAGAAACGCTACGGGGTCGGCGAATCCGAAGTGCGCGCCCTCGCGGGCATCGACTTCGAGGTCTATGCCGGCGAATTCGTGGCCGTCATGGGGGCCAGCGGCTCGGGCAAGTCGACCTGCATGAACATCCTCGGTTTCCTCGACGTGCCGACGGCCGGGCAGTACCACTTCCTCGGCCACGACGTGTCCGCCCTCGACCGCGACCAGCGAGCACTCATCCGGCGTCATTTCGTGGGGTTCGTGTTCCAGGGGTTCAACCTGCTGTCGCGTGCTTCGGCGCAGGAGAACGTCGAATTGCCGCTCGTGTATCGCCGCGAACGGGCCCACAAACGTGAGCAGGCCGCGCGCCAGACGCTGGCCCTCGTGGGGCTGGCCGACCGAGCACTCCACTTGCCCTCGCAACTCTCGGGTGGCCAGCAACAGCGCGTGGCGATAGCGCGCGCGCTCGTCACGCAGCCGGCGTTGCTGCTCGCCGACGAACCAACGGGCAACCTCGATTCGACGCGGAGCCGCGAGATCATGGAGTTGCTGCAGCGGCTCAACCGCGAGCGCGGCATCACCATCGTCATGGTCACGCACGAGTCCGAGATGGCCGCCTTCGCCTCGCGCGTCGTCGAGTTTCGCGACGGCCGCATCCTCACCGACCGGCAGAACGGCAAGGAGGCGTGATGTTCTGGAGTACGCTGCTCATGGCTCTCCAGCAGATCCGCCGCAACGTCCTGCGCTCGGCGCTGACCATGCTGGGCATTGTGATTGGGGTGGCCTCGGTCATCGTGCTCGTGTCCATCGGCGAGGGCGCCTCGGCCCAGATCACGTCTGAGATCGGCAAGATGGGCAAGAACCTGATCATGGTCCACCCGGGCGCGTCGCGGCGGCGAATGGGCGCGGCCGGCAGCGCCCCCCCATTTACGCTCGCCGACGCGAAGGCCGTTGCCGCGCTGTCGGGCGTCGCGTCCGTCGCTCCGACGGCGGCAGCCTCCAAACTCGTCGTCTACGGCAACACGAATCGCCCCACGGCCGTCACGGGCAGTTCCAACGCCTACTTGGCGGTTCGGGACTACACCGTCGAGCAGGGGCGCAGTTTCACCGATGCCGAATTGTCCGGGGGCGCCGCCGTATGTCTGCTCGGCGACACAGCCCGCCAAGAACTGTTCGGCACGCAAGATGCGCTCGGGGAATGGATTCGCCTCGAACGGCTGCCCTGCCGGGTCATCGGCTTGCTCGCGTCCAAGGGCGGCTCGGCTGGCGGCATGGACCAGGACGACCTCATCCTCATGCCGCTCGTCACCTTCCAGCGGCGCATCTCGGGCAATACCGACATCAGCGCCATGTTCGTGTCGGCGGCCGACGGGCAGAGCCAGCGCGTCACCGAGTCGATTCAACTCCTGCTGCGCGAACGTCGGCGCATCGCGCGCGGCGCCGTCGACGACTTCTCGGTCAACGACACCCAGGAAATCGCGCAGATGGTGGCCTCCACGACCAGTTCCATGACGGCGCTGCTCGGGGCCATTGCGGCCGTCAGTCTGCTCGTCGGCGGCATCGGCATCATGAACATCATGCTCGTGTCGGTCACCGAGCGGACGCGCGAGATCGGCATTCGCATCGCCATCGGCGCGCTCGGCCGCGAAGTGTTGCTCCAGTTTCTCACCGAGTCGGTCGTCCTCTCGCTCTTCGGCGGATTCGTGGGGTCGGCCCTCGGCATCGGCGGGGCGCTCCTCGCCTCGCGCGGGATGGGTCTGCCGTTCGTCTGGGTGCCCGAAACCATTGGACTGGCCTTCGCTGTCTCGGTGGGCATCGGGGTCGTGTTCGGCTACCTGCCGGCCCGCAAGGCGGCCCGCCTCGAACCCATTGAAGCTCTCCGGCACGAGTGAGGATCGCAGCATGCACTGGGTAGCGCGAATCCGGCCCGTCTTCGGCGTGGCCATCCTGTTCTGTGGCGTGGGGGAGAGTGCCGGCGCGCCCGCAGCCAACCCCGCGGCGCTCACCGAGGAGGCCGCGGTGCGACTCGCCGTCGAGCACAGTCCCGCTTTGGCCGCGGCGCTCTTCGAAATCGAAAAAGCGGCGCAGGCCGTGGCGGCCGACGAATCGCTCTACCCGTTCACGCTCCTCGTCGACACGACTGCCCAGCGGCTCACATCACCCCACCTGAGCGTCGGCGGTTCGGGGGTCTCGACGAGCACATCGCAGTCGGTGGGGCTCACGGCCGGCGTGCGCAAGTCGTTTCCGACCGGCACGCAACTGCAACTCGACGTCACCGGGTCGGTCGACCACCAGGTCATGGACGAGTCGGCCATCGGCGGCCAGATGGGCGGCAGCGGGGGGCCGGCCTACGGCGTCTCCGGCCGCTTCACCGTCACGCAGCCCCTGCTGCGCGGCTTTGGCAAGACGGTCGGCGAAGCGAGCCTGCGCCAGGCCCGGCTCGCGCACGCGGCCGCGATCGCGCGGGCAGAGCGCATCGCCAGCGAACTGCTGCGCGACGTGCTCGCCGCCTACTGGGAACTGTCGTATGCCAGCAGCGCCGTCGACATCCAGCGCGACGCCCAGGCGCTGGCCGCTCGGGCCCTCGCCGAAGTGCAGCAGCGCATTCGGCGGGGCAGCGTGGCGCCGGTCGAGGCCCTCACCTTCGAGACGACGCTCGCCACGCGCGACGAAGACCTGGCGCAGGCCCTCGACCTGCGGCGCACCCGGGCCATCGCCCTGCTGCGGGTGCTCGGACTGGCCGAAGGCGGCCCCGACGACCTCGCGGCCGCGCAGGCGGTGCCGCCCGCACCTGCGGCGCCCCCCGGCGACGCCGAAGCGCTCGACGCGGCGCGCGAGCGCGCGCTCACCCTGCGCGAATTGGAGCGCCAACTCGACGTCGCCCGCGAGGCCCTGCGCATCGCCGGCGAAAGCGAACGGCCGCGTCTCGATCTGTCGGCTTGGGTGCAGGGCGAGGGCCTTGGCGACCGCTCGCTCGGGCCCGCCTTCGAGCAACTCGGCACCGCCGGGGCGGGCGGCGCCTTCGTGGGGCTGTCCTTCGAAATGCCGCTCACGGCGGCTCGCTACCGCGCCGAGCGCGCGGCCGCCGCGGCCGCCGTGCAGGTGGCCGAGCGCAACCTCGCGGCGGCGGCCCGGCAACTCGAGGCCGACGTCCGCGCGCTCGTGAGTCAGCTGACGACCGCCGACACGCGCTGCGCGCTCGCCGCCCACACGGCCGCGCTGGCGGCCAGCCAACTCACCGCGGAGCGGCGTCGCTACGAAATCGGCACGGCCATCGCGTTGCAGGTGCAGCAGGCCGAAGACGTCCTCCGCCAAGCCCGACTGCGGCTCGCCCGGGCCCAGGTCGACCGCACGCAGGCGGCCCTCGCCCTGCACCACCTCACCGGCCGACTGCTGCAACAGCACACGGCCACTCTGCGCGCGGGTGGGCTGCGCCAACTCGGCGACGGGTAGGCGCGGGCACGGCTCGCGTTGGCCGCGCCGCGCGCGGGGGGCGGGCAGGCGCCGAGTATCAGCCCGAACCCTGGATCTTCAGCACGTAGGGCTGCGTATTCGAGAAGTCGGCGTCGGCGTTCTTGGGTACCACGCGAATGATGTAGGCCGGGGGCGCCGGCTGCGTGCAGCACACGCACGCGGCGACGTATTCGACCTGGCCCGCACCGCGCCGGCCCTGGCCGTAGACGATGGAGCCGTCCTCGTTCGTGACGTACAGGTCGTAGTCGAGGCCCGGCGGCGGGTAGAGCGTGATCCCCCAGCCGCAAACGCCTGCAATGCGGTAGTGGTCGCTGTCGCCGCGCGTGAGGTAGCCGCGCATCTCCTTCGTCGGGAAATGCAGTGGCCAGGCCGTGGCGTTGCTGTTGTTCGGTTCGTGCGGGTCTTTCGTCATGGTGCGGTTGACCCACTCGGGTTCGCCACGATCGACGACGTTGCGGATGGTGGCCGAGCCCTGGCCCAACTTGTAGCAGTAGAGCGCCCCCGCGACCGACGGCACGAGCACTTCGAGGCGCGTGTCGTTGTCGAGGTCGCCCGCGACCGGTTTGATGCTCCAACTGATTTCGCCGAGCGCCACGGGCCAGCCGTCGAAGGTGCTGCCGTCGAGGTTGGACACGACGGCCACCTGGTTCGTCGCCGTCTGGATGCTTTCCGGCACCCCGTCGCTGTCGAGGTCGACCAGCACGCCGTCGCGCACCCCATCGAGAACCCCGTCGCCGTCGATGTCGAACGTGCGCGGATTGGGGATGCCGCCTCGGCTCGTGTAGCGTGCCACCTCCGCGTGCTGCGCGAGGTTCCACGCGCGACCGTCGAAGATGACCTCGACCGGGCCCGGGCCATCGTTCTCGAGGTCGACGACGTCGATGCCGCTGATGTGCGTGCCGATGACCCCGGTCACGGCGGGCGCGACGGTGTCTTCGAGAACGAGTGCCGAGCCGTTCCAGCCGTACACATCGAGCGTGCCATCGTAGTAGGTGTCGCCCGGATACGTGCGGCCGCGCAGAGTGACGATTTCGGAGCGCCCGTCGCTATCGACGTCCCAGGTGGACAGGTAGCCGTCGTACGGCTTGCCGTTCGGTGAGGCAACGCACGACGTGGCAAACGTGCGCGACGACAGTTTGGCGCAGACCGTGGCGTTGATGGCGGCATGGCCGACGTAGTCGAGTGAATGGTCGCCGTCGACGTCGCCCACGCTGCCGAAGCCGGCCACGTCGCCCGTCGCCGCCCGCACTTCCAGGCAGGTCGCGAGGTTGTAGAGGCGTGTGCCGATCTGCAGGTGGTAGTCCCAGTTGCCGAGCGCCGGGTTCACGGTGAACGTGAACTTGCGATCGTAGCCGCCCGGCAGGGCGAGGCTCGGGCACAGGGTGGTCACCGTGCCGTTGAGCGAAATGCGGCGCAGGTAGCCGGCGGAGTCGGCGATGTAGAGTTCTTCGACCGAGTCACCGTTCAGGTCCATGAGCCGGCCCGGCGTGTGGTGGGGCAGGGAGAGTTCGACCGGCCATGCGCCGGGGCAGACCTCGGGACACGACGAGTCGGCGTAGCCATCGCAGTTGTTGTCTTTGGCGTCGCACTGTTCGGGGGCAAACGGGTGCATGGTGCCGTCGGTGTCGTCGCAGTCCCAGTCGATGACCCCGTCGCCGTTGACGTCGCGCGGGGCCGCGTAACCGGCCGGCACGTTGCACTTGAAGCGCGGGGCGGCGGCCTGGAGCACGTAGCCGTCGCCGTCGAGGTCGGGCCGGCTCTCGATGAGCGCCAGGTTCTCGTCGACCTGACCGTTGCAGTTGTCGTCGATGTCGTTGCAACTCTCAGCCGCGGCAGGGGAAATCGCCGCGTTGTAGTCGTTGCAGTCACCCCCGCTCGTGACGTACCCGGCCGGCGCCGCGCAGGCCTGGACCGTGTTGTAGCTCGCCCCGTACCCGTCGCCGTCATGGTCGAGGTAGAACGTCGTCTGCACCCACTCGTCGATCTGGCCGTTGCAGTTGTCGTCGAT
>CAYRCM010000004.1:0-83723 GCA_964422715.1 uncultured Myxococcales bacterium
TGACCCTGTCGGCCGACTGCTACTCGGTGACCGCGGCGGCATCCGGCGCCTGCCGTGCCGGCGACTACTCGGCGGCGTTCTCGGGCACGCTGCGGTAGCCCGTTTTGCGGGCGGCGGTGCGCGTCGGCCGAACGCGCACGCGTCGTTTCCGGGGCTTCGCGCAGCCGCTACCCACGCTCCGTGACCAGCGGCTCGACCTGCTGGAAAGGCTCGGTGTCGCGGGTCACGAGCGTCAGTCCATGTTCCAGCGCCAACGACGCGATCCAGATGTCGTTTTCGGGAATGGGGCGACCCTTGGCGTGCAGTTGCGTCTTGACGAAGCCGTAGTGCTCGCTCGTGCGCGCCGTGACCGGAAGGACCGTGACGCCCAACTCGAACTCGCGCACGCCCTTCATCGGTCGCGCTCGGCCCGCACGTCGGCCACGCAATCGCCGAGCACTCGGCCGCTGAGGCGCTCGCGGATCTCCGCCGCGCGCTGCGCGGGGGAGTCGAGGCGGGCCACCCGGGCACGCTCGATCAGCACGAGCGCCTGCTGCTGGAGACTTCGCCGGTTGCGTTCTGCAAGCCGGCGCAGATCGCGGTGGAGATCGTCTGGAACGTTTCGTACCGTAATGGTTTTCATGCGACGCCTCCGCGGACTGCATGTTGCTGCGCGGGGGACGGTGCGTCAAGGCGCTTGCGGCGCTCGTGCCCGCCCCGGCGGGGCGCTGGCCGCAGGCGTTACGTGGCGGGGAGCCGCCTGCTCGCGGCCGGCGCGGGTCGAGCGCACGGGCCGTCCGTGCTACTCTTTGGGCGTGCGCCCGTAGCCGCGCACCCGCGCCCGAGGGGAGGCCCCGATGGATCCGAGCGCCCGCGCCGCCGCACGACCCGCCACCTACGACGATGTGCGCAACGCGCCGGACGACCGCATTGCCGAGATTCTCGACGGCGAACTCGTCCTGAGCCCGCGGCCCGCGCCGCCGCACGCCACGTTGACCTTCGCGCTCGGCACCCACGTGGGCGCCGGCTACGGCCGCGCGGGGGGCGGGCGGCCCGGCGCGCCGGGAGGCTGGCGCATCCTGTTCGAGCCCGAGTTGCACCTCGGCGGCCACGTCCTCGTGCCCGACCTCGCCGGCTGGCGCCGCGAACGCATGCCCACCTTGCCGCGCGGCGCCGCATTCACGGTGGTTCCCGACTGGGTTTGCGAGGTGGTCTCGCCGCAGAGCGCCGGCCGCGACCGGGTGCGCAAGGCGGCCCGCTACGCTGAGCTCGGGGTGGCCTACCTCTGGCTCGTCGACCCCGACCAGCAGACCCTCGAGGCGTTTCGGCTCGGTGCGGAGGGACACTGGGTGCGGGTCGCCGCCTTCCAGGGCCCCGAGAAGGCCAACGCGCCGCCGTTCGAGGCCCTCGAACTCGACCTCGCGGGGTGGTGGGCCGACATCGCCCCCGAACCGGGCCCGGAGAGCGCGCCGCCGGCCGCGCCGTGAGGTGGGCGAGTGCCCATGAGACGGCCCGCGGCGGGCTGCTGCCGGCGCGGGCACGGGTGACGGATTCTGGCCAACGGGATAGATTGACTCGTGCCGCGGCACCGGCGGCCGGCACGCCGGGCGCGCCCATCCCCCGGGACGAACCGCACGCGGCCGGACGCCGGGGGCTGGCGGGAGGTCGCGAGGCATGGCGGGGTCGCCGGCGGCCCCTTGACGGGGATCGGCACGCATGGCTCGGAACGTCACCGAACTGCTCGACAAGATTCGCCTTGGCGAGGACAGCTACCTCGAATTGAAGGAAGTGCGGCTTGCCGGCGAGCGGGTGGGCGCCCCGCGCCGCGACGTACTGGCCGACGAGCTCGCGGCCTTCGCCAACAGCCGCGGCGGCGTCCTGTTGCTTGGCGTCGCAGACCGGCCGCGAACCGTCGTGGGCATTCCGGTCGAAGCGCTCGACGCGGTCGAGGATTTCGTGCGCGAGGCCTGCGCCGACTCGGTCGAGCCGCCGCTCGCGCCGGTCATCGAACGCCTGAGCCTGCCCGGACCGGACGGGGTGCCCGTGCCCGTCGTGCGCGTCGAAGTGCCGCGCAGCCTGTTCGTGCATCGCAGCCCGGGGGGCTACCTGCACCGGGTCGGCAGCGCCAAGCGGGCCATGTCGCCCGAGTTTCTGGGGCGGTTGTTCCAGCAGCGTAGCCAGGCCGGACTCCTGCGCTTCGACGAGCAGCCGGTGGCCGGCGCAACGCTCGACGACCTCGTGCCGGCCCTCTGGCAGCGTTTCCGCACGCCGCGCAGCGACGCGGCCCGCGAGGATTTTCTCGGTAAACTCGGCCTCGCGCGGCGCGACGACACGGGCAGCTGGCGCCCCACCGTGGCCGGCTGTCTGCTGAGTACGGCCGATCCGCGGCCGTTTCTGCCAAACGCCTTCATCCAGGCCGTCGCCTACACAGGGCCGACCGCCACACCGGAGCCGGCGGCCCCCGGCTATCAGCTCGACGCGCAGGACATCTCCGGGCCGCTCGACGAGCAGGTGGCTGGGGCGCTGCGCTTCGTGCTGCGCAACATGCGGGTCGGGGCGCGTAAGGAGCTCGGGCGCCACGACCTGCCGCAATACGACCTGACGGCGGTGTTCGAGGCCGTCGTCAACGCCGTGGCGCACCGCGACTACGCCATCCACGGCTCCAAGATCCGGCTGCGGATGTACGCCGACCGACTCGAACTGTTCTCGCCGGGGGCGCTCGCAAACACCATGACGGTCGAGAGCCTGCCGCTCCGGCAATCGGCGCGCAACGAGGTGTTGACGAGCCTGCTCGCGCGCTGTCCCGTACCCGCGGCCCTACCGGGCCTCCAGACCGAGCGGAGCACGCTCATGGACAAGCGCGGCGAGGGGGTGGGCATCATCCTCGACCGCAGCGTGGCGCTCTCCGGGCGCCTGCCCGAGTACCGCCTCATCGACGATGCCGAGTTGCGGCTGACCCTCTGGGCGGCCGAGCCGTAGCCCGCCGGCGCGCTGCCGGGGCACGCCGCACGTGGCGGCCCGCCGTAGACGCTTTCGCCGTCGCGGCGCCCCGCGCCCCTCACTGCACGACGCAGCTGCGGGCGACCGCAGACTTCACGATGCCCACGTAGATGCTCACGGGCTTCAGCACGCGCACGCGTTGGCCGTTGCTGTCGACCTTCTCGTCGGTCTCGACGGCGTGCTGTTCGATGACCTGACGCACCGTGACGCCGGCCGCGACGACGAGCGAGACCTCTTTCACGCCGGGGCGGCCGCCCATGCCCGGGTAGGTGTTCGTGACGTCGAGCGTGACGTAGAGCGCCCAGGCCGAGCCGTTTCGCAGCTCGATGCCGGAGCGGTACTCGTCGGGCGTGCTCTCATCGAAGACCGCGACCGTCACGTCCTTGCAGGGCACGGTGTCGCCGCGCCCGGGACCCGTGGGAGCCGGCGGGGCGGGCGGCTCGGGCGCGCTCGGGGCCGCGGGCGGCGGCGCCGCGTGGCCCCCGCGCGGCTTGTCGACGACGAGCCCCGTCACGTCGAAGCGCCCCTTCTTCGGGTGCAGGCGCGTCTTGCCGATGAAGATGCGCGCCGCCGGTGTCTTCAGGTTGAAGAGGGCGGCGCCGTTGTCCGAGGTCCAGACGATTTCCTTGTAGTCGTTCGCGGCGACGGTGAAGCGCCACGCGATGCACGGGCGGTCGGCAGCCCGTTCGGCGCGCTCGTCGGCCTTGAGGCCGTCGGGCGGCCCAAAGCGGATGATGCGCCCCGCCGAGCAGAGTTCCCCCTCGTAGCGTGCGGGCTTGCGGCCGCCCTTGAACCCCAGGATCATCAGCCCGGACCACGAGTGACCCGACAGGTGCACGCCCTCGGCAAGCTGCGGGGCGTTGTCGATCATGCCCTCGGCGAACGGCAGCGTTTCGGCCCGTGCCGCAGCGGCAGCGAGCACCACCCCGAGGGCCACACTCAGGCCGAGCAGGCGCCTCGGCGACCTGGCCCACGTCCCTCTGGCATGCCGTTCCATAGCCTTCCCTCCTCCGTCGGCCGCGTGCGGGCGGCGGGGGGGCCCCGCCTTCCTCGCCGTCGCCAAAGCCCTGGGGCACCTGAGTGGTAGTGTACCGGAATCCGGGCCAGCGTGCGTCGGGGGGTGGGGCGGTGGACCGGCGGTGGGGTTTCCGCGTCCGCGGCGGATCGCGTATGCTGACCAACGGCCGGCGCGCGCCGCGAGGGTTGCCGATGGGCATCGAGATTCTGAGCGACATCGAAGCCGCCGAAACCATCGCCGTGGGCCGCGCCATCCGCGAGTTGGAGCGACTGCGGCGGGTCTACGGCCCCGGCCGTTGGCGCAAGCGCAAGGGCGTGGCGCGCGTTCAACTGCCGGACGGCTCGACGCCGCTCGCCGAGGTTCATTGGTACGAGGCGCACGGACTCGGGCGCAAGGAATTCAAGGTGAAGCGCCTGCTTGAGGAGGCCCCATGAGAGCACCGTTCAACGACCTCGGTTTCGTGGTGTGCGTGAGCAATACGGGCTACAAGGCCGCGCTCCAGGTCCGCAGGCTGTACCGGGCGTTGCCCGATGCCGACGCGGCGCGGCGGGGGCTCATACGCGTCATCGACGAATCGGGCGACGACTACCTCTTTCCCCAGGCGCTCTTTGCGGCCATCGACCTCCCCGTCGAATTGCGCGAGCGCCTCGCGTCGTAGGGCGTTGGCAGCCCTGGCGCCTCACTGCGACGTGAGTTGGCGTTCGATCTCGGAGCATCGGGCTGGGCAGCGGCGGTAGGCCGCCCGCTGCGCGGCGGTCCAACGGGCGCTGTCCGGCGAGGGTTCGGCCGCGGTCGCGGCGGCAATGGGCCCCGGGTGCGCCCGCGAATCCGGGTGTGGGCGACGGATTCGGGGCCGGGGCGGCGCTTGACAGGCCGTCGGCCCGCCCCGACACTGACCCCGTTGCGGCCGGGCGTGCGGGTCCGGTCGGTTCGAGATTTCGGGTCACAGCGAAACGGAAACGCCGCAGTCGACGGGCGGGGGTGGCCATGGATGCCGAACGGCGCGTGCAGCAGGACCTGGCGACGGCCGGCACGCCGACGCCGGCCGGTGGCGTCGAAGGCGGCGCTCCGCCGCTGCGGGCCCAGTTGCGCGGCCTCGACTACGAGGCGGGCAGCGCGGCGCTGCGCCCCCCGGGCGGCCCCGATGGCCAGCAGACCGGCGACGTCGAGGGCGGCAAGACCGACCCGCTCAAAGCCAAAATCGACAAGGCCGAAGCGGCGCTGGTCGACGATCCCAAGTCCGGCTGGGGCCGTGTGCTCGCCGAATGCCACGGCGTCGATGTGCGCGAGAACAACATCCCGAACCCGCTCTCGTTGAAGCAGAAGTTCCCCGGCATGCGGGTCAGCGAAAACCCGCACAGCCCGTGTCTGCGCGACGAATGGGGGCTCGCCTACCAGTGCGTCGAGTTCGTCAACCGCTACTATGCGCTGCGGCTCGGCCACAAGAACATGGTCGGCACGGGCAACGCCAAGGACTACCTCGGCGAGGGCGACCGCGGGCTCGAAACCCACTACAACAACGGCCCGACGCGTCCCCAGGCCGGCGACCTCATGGTGAGCGTGACGGGCGGCGGCGGTTTCGGCCACGTGGGCATCGTGCGTTCCGTGTCCGCCGGCGCCATCGAGGTCGCCCAGCAGAACGCCGGCGCCGGCAACGCCATCAAGCGCGATTCGCTCCAGAAAACGGGCGGCGGCTGGCGCATCGGCGACGGCAGTTACTGGCGCGGCTTCCGCCGCAAGCCGGGCGCCGCCCCCGTGGTATCCGCCGATCCGGCCACGCCCAGCGATGACAGCGCTCCCGCCGAGAACCCGGATGCCGCCGGCGGGGCCACCTACACCGTGCGGCGCGGCGACACGCTCAGCGCCATTGCCGAGCGTTTCGGCGTGCCGGGCGGCTACCGCGAACTCGCGCGGCTCAACGGCATCGCGAACCCGAGCGTCATCCACGCGGGCCAGGTGTTGCGTCTGCCCGGGGCCGGTCCCGCGAGCCCCGCGCCCGCCGTCGCGCCCGCCGACAAGCCGGCGCCCGACAAGCCGGCGCCCGACAAGCCCGCGGCCGACAAGGCCCCAGCCGAGTCGGCCACCTTCCGCTACACCGTCGTGGCCGGCGACACGCTGAGCGCCATCGCCCTGCGTTTTGGCGTGGCGGGCGGCTACCGGGCGCTCGCGCGGCTCAACGGCATTGCGAACCCCAGCGTCATCTCGGTGGGGCTGGTGTTGCGGGTGCCGCGGGCGTGAGGGTCGCGCCGGGCGCGACGGCCCGCCGCCTGCCCGCCACCGCGGCGGCCGTGCGGCTGTCGGCGCTCAGGTCGCCGAGGCGGGAGGCCGTTCGCGGAGCAGTTCGGTCACCCGCGTACGCAATTCGAACAGACCGCGCAAGGCCACGCCGGCGTCGGCAAGGGCATCGAGCGAGTCGCCGAAGGTCTCGAAGGGGAAGCGCGCCTTCTCATCGGTCGCCTGTTCGAGCGCGACCAGGGCCTCGGTGGGCCGCCCGAGGTACAAGTGGGCTTCGGCGAGGTCGAGGTCGCACCAAGGGGTGTCGATGCGGGCCCGGCTGTGGGCCTGACGCACGTCCACGGCCGCCTCGAGGCGGCGCCGGGTCTCGCGGTCGGGCAGGGAAATCGGCTGGCGCGCCCAGATCAGGCGCAGCCGGTAGGCATTGAGCACCGGGTACGGGTGACCTTGCGACAGGTATTCGCCGGTCTCGTAGCAGGTCAGGGCCTCGGCGTGCATGACGCGGGCCTGTTCGAGAAGGCGCGCCGCACGTCGTTTCTTCACGCCGCCGAACGCGGACCACGCGTCGTAGTCGGTCCGATCGATGTTGTTCGCCCGCTCGAACGCCGCGATGGCCTCGTCGGAGTGGCCCACCTTGTCGAGCGCCACCCCCAGGTCGCGCCAGGCGGGCGCCAGCTCCGGGATTTCCCGGGTCACGCGGTTGAGGGCCTGGATGACGTCGTGCCAGGCCTCGGCCCCGCTCGCCCCGTCTGCGCGCAAGCGGGCGTAGCGCTGGAGATGGAACGGATTGTAGTCGTCGCGCGCCAGGACGTCGCGGAAGTGGGTGAGCGCATCGTCTTTGCGATGGTCGAGGACCGCAGCGAAGGCCTGCCCGACCAGGTTCCGGCTCTCGGGGTCCTTCGTCCAGCGGTGCCAGTGTTCGACGAACGCCGGTCGTGGCCAGCGAGCGGCGAGCGCCTGGCGCAACAGGCCTTCGAGGGTGATGGCCGCCGGCTCGCCGGACCCGCTTGCGAGCACCCGCGTGAGCGGGAGCGCCGCGCCGGCGGACGGGCGCTTGCCGATGACGAGGAGCTTGGGCGCGAGATGCCAGGCCTCTCCCGCGGGCGGGGCCGGATTGGCCTGCAGCACGACGGCACGAGCGAGCTTGTCATGGAACGTCAACAGGCGCAGCACCCGCGGGCCCAGCCCGTCGACGACCCAGAGCACGAGGCGCGCGTGTTCGAGCCGTTCCACGGTGAGCGCGCCGTAGTCGCCACGCTCGATCTCCTCGGCGGGCTGCCAAACGGGGCGCAGCGGTCCCGCCGGGAACTCGCAGTGCACGGCCGCGATGGCTGGGGCGAGGACCTCCGCGAACAACCGCTTGCCGTCGAAGCCCTCCTGGCTTGCGCCGAACGAGACGACCACGCATTCGCCGAGGTGCGGATAGAGGGCGTCGCCCGGGTCGACCATGCCTTCAAGCGGTGCGACGTTGCGTTCGCGAGCGATCTGAGCGACGGCGGCGCGAAACGCCGCGCGCATCGCCTCGAGGTCGGGGTAGCGCTTTTCGACGCTCGGTTGCGTCGCCCGGTCGACGACTTCGGCCAGCGGGGCCAGTTCGACACTGGGCAGCGCGAGCGGCGAATGGTGGGCGCGGTGAGCTGCCCAATCCTCGCGCGAGGCATTGGCCGCGAGCGGGGCGGCGGCGGCGAAGGGCTCCTTGCCGCCACAGAGGGCACGCCAGAGCATGACGCCGAGAGCGTACTGGTCGACGGAAGGCCCGCGGTTGCAGCGAATGGCCTCGGGCGCCATGTAGTTCGGCGTACCCTGGAGCCGCCCCGAGACGAGGGGACTTGGGTCGCGAAGTAGGGCGGCGCAGCCGAAATCGACGACGCAGGCCAACCCGGAAGAGCCGTAGCTGTCTCGGATGATGATGTTCGCCGGCTTCACGTCGCCATGCACGATGCCCTTGCCGTGGACCTTGGCGAGCACCGCCAGGACCTGATCCAGCGTGTCGAGGCACGGTTTGGTGTGCCGCCAGAACTCCCCGAAATCGCTGTTCCCTTTGGGGAGGGGGGCCGGGTAGCGGAGGGGCTGCCCCGACACGAACTCGGACACGATGTACGGTTGCGACTGCCCATTTGGCGCCCGCGCGACCCCGCAGTCGCTGATGCGCACGACACCCGGCAGAGCGAGGTCGGCGAGGGCTTGCCGCTCGTTTTCGAAAAGCGCTCTGGCCACCGCGGTGTTGAGCACGCCCACGCCGAGGCGGTCGCGGCGCACGATCTTGATGGCCACGTCCGTGCCGCCGAGGCGCCGGTCGTGCGCGCGAAAGACATTTCCGAAGTTGCCGCCGCCCAGGCGTTCCACGATCTCGTAGCGACCGTCGATGAGTCGCCCGGCCCAGTCCGGCTCCTCAGGGTTGGGCGGGGTGTGGGCCGGCGCGGCCCCGGGCCCCGGAACCCAAGTTTCTTCGTTGCTCGACCAGACCATGTTGGCTTCCTTTCCCGGGCTCTCGGCCGAGGATGTTGTGCGCCGCCGGGGCGATGCCGGTGAGGGCCCGGGTTGCCGTGGGAGGCCCCTCACGCCTGCGGGCGTGCCCGAAGCCCCCGCCCGCAGCGCCGGCTACGGGAAGACGAGCTTGGGCCCGACCATGGCGATGCGCAGTTGCTTGAGGATCTCGCGCTGCTCGGCCTTTTTGCGGCTCAGCCGCCACAGGAACACGAATTGACGCCACGTGGCCTTCTTCGCGAAGTCCTCGAATTTCGGGTTCGTGACGTATTTTCCAAGGAGTGCGAGCGCCTGGCGGTAATCTTCGAGGGCCAGGCAGGCTTCGGTGGCCGTGGCCACGGGCCAGTAGTTGAACTGCGGCTCGCTGCCTCCGCCGTCCGGCTGCGCGCGCCAGCGCTGCATGGCGTCTTCGTACGTTCGCTCTGCCGCCTCGTGCTGGCGCATGGCCGCCGCGAGCAGGTCGCGCGCGACGTCCTTGATGTTCACGATGTCGTCGAGCCGCGTGCCGTCCGGACCCTTCACCGGACAGCGTCTGCCCGGCTCGGCCGCGGCATGGAGCAAGGCCAGCAGGTTGATGGCGTGCCAGATGGTGTCGGGCCGCGCCTCGTAGACCTCGGGCCAGCGGGCCGGCGGCAGCGGCCGAAAAACCTCGTAGTACGCGCAGGCCGAACGCACGAGCGCGTCTTCGTTGCGGAAATCCTGGTCCGTCTCGGGGGCTTTCCGGGCGCCGCCGGGGCGCCCGTTCGCCCGACGCACGAGCGCACCCTCCTTGCGAGCGTCCTTGCCGGATTCTGGCTCCTTGCAGGCGTGGATGTAGTACTGCTTGTATATGCGGCCTTTGAGTCCGCGGGCCTCGTCGAGTTCTTCGGGCGGCGTCGCCGGATCGCGGGTGAGCCATTCGAGCAGGCCGAGCGCGGCCTGGGGGCTGTGGAGTTCGATGAGCGCCTGCGCGTGTTGGCGCCGGACCGTGGGCGACGTGATGCCGTAGCGGCCGAACTCCTCGACGGCCCGGACCATCTTATCGAAGAACCTTCCGCCCCGGAGGCATTTCAGGACCCGGGCCGCGAAGTCGAGGGGGAGCCGCAAGCAGAGTCGCGGCAGTGCCGCGTACAGCCGAAGCAAGTAGTTGTTCACCCGCTCCGCGTCGTCGGCCTGTACGGCCGCATGGAGTGAGGGAATGAATTCCTCCACGTTGAAGGGCAGCGTTTCGGGAGGCAACACGGGCGGCTTGCGTACGCGGTGGGTTTCGGGGCCGTGGCCGTTCTTGCGCTTTGGGGGCATGTCCGTTCTCCCGTTGCAGGTTTTCATGGGTCACGCGCGCATGCGTGGGCCGGAGTCTACCACCGGGGCTGGCGGGGCGTCGAGCGGGGGGTGGCCGCGATTCGAGGGGGCTCCGTGCCGCCGCGGTTCGCGGGTTCCGGGTGGGGCGCGGCGAGACGCGACGGCCGGGCTACATGCCGGGGGCCGGCGCCTCGCCCGTGACGCCGAGGCTGCGGGCGATTTCGACCAGCTGCGTCGGCAGGAGCTCGAACTTGCGGCCGGCGTGGTCGTGGGGCTTGTGCTCGTAGTCGCGGAACAGCGCGTCGTCACGCACGTTCGTGAGCAGGATGGCGGGGGTTCTGGGGAAGCGCTCGCGAAAGCACTTGTAGACCACGAGTCCGGTGCGGGTGCCGTATTGGGTTTCCTCGTCGGTGAGCGAATCGTCGACGGGCATCATCAGGTCCCAGACGAGCAGACGGATTTCGCCGGGTCCGGCAGCCCGGATGCGCGCCAGAGCCTCGCTGGCCGAGGGGCAGACTTCGACCCGGCCGAATGCCTCCCGCAGTTCGTCCACCCAGGCGGCCACGCGACGGGGCTCGTCGTCGACCACGAGAATCATGCTCGGCCTCCCTTGTCCGCCGGCTCGGCGGCGAGGGGGAAGGTTATCACAAACTGCGTGGGGTTGGAGCGACGCGCGAGCCGGATGCTCCCGCCCGCGTGCTTGAGTATCTGCCGGCACAGATAGAGCCCCAAACCCGACCCGGCGACCTCACGCTTCTTCGCCCCGGGTGTCCGGAAGCCCAGGCGGAAGAGGCGCCACACGTCGCGGCGCCGCCGGAAGCCCATGCCGTAGTCCGAGACGATGCAGGTCACCGCGCCATCGTCCAGGCGGGTCTCGATCTCGACCTGGTAGCTGTCGCCAGTGCGGTACTTGAGCGCGTTGTCGAGCAGGTTCTCGACCACGAAACGCGCGGCGGTGGGCGACATGCGCAGCGGCGACGTCCGTGACAGTCCCTTGACGTCGACAATGCGCTTCTTCGCGCCTTGCGTTCGGGCCCTGTCCTTCGCCGCCCTCGCGGCTGGTTCAAGGACATCGGCCACGAGGTCTTCGGTCCGGCCGCCGTGGACCAGATCGCGAAGGCCCTTCGGCTTCAGGACCCACTCCGCACGGTCGACGAGTTCGTGGGCCGCGCGCGCCTCGGCCAAGATGGCGTCGGCCGGTTCGATCCCGCGCTTCTTCAGCCGGTCGGCGTGGCCCATGATGGCACTCAGCGGAGAGGAGATTTGGTGGTGGAAGAACTGTGCCTGCTGTTCCTGGAGCCGCCGCAGACCCTCCGTTCTGCGGTTGCGCAGGTTCTGCCAGATGGTGACGAACACGGCCGGCACGAAGAGGAGCCCACCGAGCCAAAACCACCCGTAGGAGACCCTGCGTTCGAGATCGAGGAGATCGGGGTCGAGAAAGGACGACCGAGGTTGCAGCCCGCGCAAACGCACGTTGCGAAAGTCGTAGGATTGCGGCTGGCCGAGCGCAATGAGGCGGTGGCCCAAAGTCTGGGACAGGAAAGTCGCTATCTCCTTTCGCACCGATTGCCCCGCCGCTTCCGTGCGGGCGAGTGCGCGCAGCGGCTCGGCGATGTCCGAGAACCAATTCGCTCCGGGCAGGTTGTCCCAGAGGAAATATGCGGGCGGCACGAACTGGTCCTGGAGGGCCAGGAGCGAGATGTCGTACTGGCCGGCTCGACGAACGTCTGCCTCCTCGTTCGGAGTTTTCGCCTCTATCTCTACGTGGTCAGCAACTTTGGAGTCCCGTTCACCCAATGCCTGCTTCAGTTTCTCGGCAGCCTCCGCCCAGTTGTCGTTGGTCAGCAGCACGACCGTCCTGCCGGCGCAGGGGTCATCGGGGCTTGGAGTGGGGACTGCCGCCGCAGCCGGTGTGGGGTCACGCCGGAGTGCCCCGCCATCATCCGGCGAACACGGCTGGAAAAGGACCGGCTCGCTTCCCGGCGGCAGCGGCTGTACGGCGGGGTACGCGTTGATGTTGTTCAAGAAGGTCGGGTCCCTTGCAACTCTCTGGAGTGCGTCCCGCACGCGCGCCATGCACGCGTCTCCCGTGGCGCCAGAGAATGCTCTGCCCTCGGCTACGCGAATTGCCGCCACGAGGACCGCGGCGGGTGGCGTCGAGTCCTTCACCCAGGGGACCGAGGGTTCCGGATGATGAGCGCCGGGGGCGGGCAGATCGATGGCTCGGCCCTGGGGGGATTCGAGCTGCAAGGCGCCGTGGATCGTCTGCGCGTCGAGCGCGTTGCGGAGGGCCTTGCCCAAGACGTCCGCCGCGTTCGATTCGGTCTGGCCGCCTGGCCAGTTGAATCCGAGGAGGACAATCTCGTCGAGTCCGCCGCTGTCGGACGCGTTGCGCCGGCGCAGCACAATCTCGTCCCTGAGGTGTCTTCGCAGACTGGCGGGGACAGCAAAGGGCGGTTCCGGGGAGCCGGACACGGGGCGGCTGCGGGCGGCCTTTTCGGCCGGATGCTCGGCGTCAAGAGGCGGTGTAGCCAGGCGCGTCGGCGCAGACTCCGACGGTCTCTGCCAGCCATCGAACACGAAGAAGGGTCCCGAACCCTCGGGCCAGCCCTTCCCATCGTCCAAAGCAACGGGCGTCAAGGACAGGCTGCGCCAGAGAAGTTCCCCCGTTTTGTTGGACGCAACGCTGAGACGGACGACGCCCTCGCCCTCCGTGTCATCGATGTTCGCCCAGAGAAGGTGGGCTCGCTTCGCATTCGCCTCGGGCTGCTTCGGGTCGCACGAACCGCCGCGTCGCGTGGCTGCGCGACAGGCGAGCGCCTCCAGCGCTTCGCGCACGAGTTGCGGTGTGCCCCGCCGCCTGTCTGCGCCGAAAGTCAGGTCCTTCCGCAGAGTGGCCACCACCCGCGCGCGACCATCGGGAGAAGTCTCCACGTGGCACTTCGCCACGGTGCGTGCGGTCGAGGCCACCGTGCGAAAGCTCGGCGGCGGTTGACAGAGCGGCTCGACCACGAGCCCGGCGAACCTCATCCAGTCGTGGTCGTACTCCCATGGCGGCAGGGCAGCGTCCATGGCCCGCCCGAGCGCGAGCACGACCGAACGGTCGACGGTCGCATGACGCCAGAATCCGATGGCGAGACTCGCCAGACTGGCCACAAGGCAAACCGCGCTAACAGCCCAAGCCACCCTTCCTTGTCGAACACGCATTTGTCCCATCCCTGCCTTGTCACTAAGGCTTCGCGCATGATAGTAAACACTTTTCGTTGGGGGGCGAGTATTGAGTCTCTTCTGAAGAGTGCCGCTCGTGTCCCGCGGCACCCGGGCGTCTGCATGGCCAACCGACCGCTCCGCTTCGAGGAATTGACCGATTGGGAAACCCGGCAGGTGGTGTGGCGTGAGCCCGGCGCCGACGTCCTGAGCGCCATGGCCCGGCTGCGGGATGCCTGGGATCAGGACCTCGTGCCCGTGGGCCCCATGCTCCCGCTACCCGGCACCCCTTCGGCCCTCACCACCTGGCAGGAGCCTGGACTCAGCGGTTTCGCGTTCGCGTGCAGCGACGGCATCGTGCAAGTGGGCGAGATCCATGAGCAGGACCTCCGGCTTGCGGGAGAACCGCTACGCGTGGCGGATTGGGACGAGTGCCAGCACGAAGTCCTGTGCCTCTTTCGCCACGAGCCCGCATTCCGCGCCCACAAACAACTGTACGTGGCGACGCGCCGCTGGCCTGCCGGGGGCCGGCTGCCCGAACCTCGGCTCTACCGGGCCCTCATCCACCGGGAATCTGCCGCCGTAGCCGCCCCCTCCCTACACTGCGAGCCAAGCCTCGATGGGGCCCGTCGCGGCCCTCCGGGCCAGTGGATGCCGCTCGATCTCGCGCCTGCCGCGGTCGACGAATGGCTCAACGTCTGCTCGCTGGTCGGGGTGATGGGTGCCGACCTGGTGGCCAGGCCCCCGAAGCGCATGCTGGAGTCGAGCGAAACCCTGGCAAGCGGGGTTGATTTGGCAGGCGGGGCCGCGGGATGGTCGCTCGGACACGGACGCGTCGTCGCGAGGCCGGTGTGCGCACTTTGGACGGGAACGGGCTACCTCTGGGGCTGTGACGACGACTCGCTCGTCTGGCAGCCCCAGGCCGAGCAGCCCGGCAAGAACTTGCAGTCGGTGCCCCTCGGCGCCTGTCCACGCTGCACCGCGGCCGCTCCGGGACCCGCCCAATCGTTCTTCGTCATCGTCGGCTGCCACGACCAGCGACTGCGCGTGCGACGCGTGGTCGACAGTCGACTGCAGGCTGCCCTCGACGGCATCGCGACCTTCGATGCCCCGGTCCAGGCAGTTGCCTGCATTCCCGGGGCTGAAGGCTCCTGGCCCGACGTTCTCGTGGCCTTGCGCGGCGGCGCGCTGGAGCGGCTGCGATTTGTCGGCCGCGAACGCATCCGCGGGGCCTGGGCGTCGGCCGTACAGCGGCTGCGCGAAAACTGCGGCCTGAGCTCGCTGCCTGCCTGGCTCGAATGGGCCGCTGCCAGGCTCACCGAACACGCCGAGGAAGAGGAATTGCGGGGGCTCGCGGCCCTCTTGGTGTCGGAGGCCCTGCGAGAGGGTTCGCCGACCGAGGCGGAAATCCAGACCCTTGCGGATTTCCTGCAGCAGTTCGCGTTCGCCCGCATTTGGCCATGGCTCGGTCATCTGTTGGGCGCCCAAGTGGCTCCGCCCCGCACAAACCCGGCAGACCAACGACAGGGCCTTCCCCAGGACGAGGCCCCGGAGTGGATGGCGCCGCTGGCGAAGGCGGTCTACCTCCGGACCGGGTCGGACCTGCGGGAGGCCCTCGACCTCGCCTGCAGCCGCATCGCCGAGGCATCGCCTCACCGTTCGCGGGCCGAGAACGATGCCACGCGATTCCTGCGCGAACGGGCAAGCTGGAACCTCTGGGACATTCAGGCTGAGCCTCAGCTACGCCTTGGCGATGGGGAACGACACCGACTGCGCGTGTTGGTCGATTTCGCCACCGAAGCGTACTCGCTGGAGTGTCACCGCCACATTGGAGACTTCGCCCGCGGACTGGCCGTGGTGGGTCCGCCCGAAAATCCGCGGCTTGCGATCATCGGACGACACGCCCTGCACGAGATGGCGCTCGCCGGCGGTCGGCTTGCTGAGCCCGTGCGGGTTTCGCAGTTCGACCAGGGGCCCGTCTATCGCCACATCCGGACCCTCGCCCTGGTGGACGGTTCGCTCGGCGCCATCGTTGGCGCGCAGAATGCGACCGCCTTCCTGGTCGACGCAGCAAACGGGCGAGAGACCATCCAAGGTCCGCCCGCCTCGTCGTGCCGGGCATCGGCTCCCCTGGAAGAGAAAGGCGGTGAAGCCTCACGGTTCGCCCTCGGCTGGAACCAGGGCCAGCGCAGTTTCGTCGAGGTTCTCGAAGCCCGGCCACGGAGCCGTGCGCACGAGGTGAAGCGCCTGCTGTACCTCCCGCTCGCCACGTCGGCCGCAGGCGACATGGACGCGCTCGCGACGGGAGAGCCCGGGCGGTTCTGGCTCGGCGTTGGCGACCCGGTGCAACAGGAGGTGGCGCTCTCCGAGTTGGACATCGGAAAGCGCCAGAGCAAGGACATCGGGCACTTCGCTTTCGGGGCCGGGGTCACCGCGGTGCGCTTCGACCGGGTAGGCGGCGACTCGCGGCTCCTCGTCGGGACGCGGGACGGCATGCTCTGGTGCCTTGGCGTGCCCTCCGGCGAGGTTCTGTGGGTGTACCGGGTGCGCCGGGTCGTGCGCAGCGTCGACGTGTGCCAGGAAGCCGCGCCAGATGCGGCGCGGGTGGCGGTCTTCGCCGACCCCGACCACCTCGTGTTGTTGGACGCCGACGGCCGCAGGGTGTGGCGCCGCCGCGTGGGTCGGGTTGTGCGCTCCGTGCGCTTCATCCAGAGCGGCGCCGGGGCGGCGCGGCTCGGCCTGGCCTGTGTCGACGGGCTCGTGGCCCTCCTGCGCCGTCCCGAGCCGGCCGAGCCGCCGTGGTGCGACCAATGCTTGACCGTTGCCCAGGCGCTCGGCCCGCCATCGGGAGACGCTGCCGGCTGCGATCAGGCGGCATGGGAGACCGTATGCGCACTGGGGCTTTCGACGGGTCGCGATGTCGTGCCTGGGTTCGAGAAACTGCGGCTTCGCAAGGCGCGGCAAGTGGCGTGTCAGCGGGCGGCCACTGCGCTGCTCGACCCGGAAGACCGGGAGAGACTGGTCAAGGCGGCTTCACTTCGGGAACTCCTGCTCGTCGCCTCCCGCCTCCCGGCGCACAACCTTGCGGGCTGGGCCGGCCCACTTCTTCAGCGCCTCAGCGGCGTGACTGGCCCCGAGGAAGGAGGGGACAATTCAAGACGCGCCTGGTACGCCGCCACTGCCGAGTTGCTACGTCGGCTCGACTGGCGCACGCCCGACGTGCGCGACCTCGCCGAACGCCTCAAACGGCTTCCCGCGGAGGTCTTCACCGATCGCTGGGTGCAGCTCGAAGCGGCCCGCGCCTGGGTGCGGGCCGCCCGAGGCCCATCGGCCGCCCCCGACACCGACACCCTGCTGGCCGCGCTGCACCTGCTTCCGCCTGCGGTCGCGACGGTGCTGGATCGGGTGCATCGGCCGCCCCAGCGCGGTCAGCTTCTGGCGGAATTGGGCCGGCTGGCCGCCCAGGGGACACCCGAGCAGGACGCGTCACTTGCGACGCTCGCCAGGCCGTCCGAGACGCTCGCGACCCTGGCGCAGGACAGCGGACTCGTCCGCGTGCTGTGGCGACTCGTCGCCTTCGTAGCGGCGGAGGATGCAGGTGAAGACGGGCGCTGGGAGTCGCTGCGGCAACTGCTCGACGCCGCGCGCGCCATTCGGCCGGCTGCCGGCGTGACCACCAGCCCGTTCGTTCGACTCGCCCTCGCCCTGGCAGCCGGCCTGGACGAAGGATGGCCGCATGAGGCTTGGCCCCTCGCACGCCAAATTGCCTGGGTCCGCCGCCAACTTGAACGCTCATCCGCTCTCGGACCGGCGGACGAACCCGACATCTCCGGCTGGGAGCGGCTTGCCCGCACCTGGGCCCAACGGACAGACCGGCTGCGCCGCGACACCCTGCGACAGCGGCTCGCCAGGCTCGAAACCACGACGCGGCCCTTCGTGCACCTGGTCGAAGCGATGCGCATGGGCCGCACCCGGGTGCGGCTCGACTTGCGCGTGCACCCTGAGGGCGTGCGCCCGCTCGACAACACGACGGTGACGGTCCAGCCGGCCGAGCCGGCGCATTTCCAACTTGCTGACGATACTGCCGGATCGGTCATCCGCCGCAAGACGTTCGTCGGGGGCGAACCGAGCGAGCGCGTCGTGGTCGAAGGGTTCTGTGCCCCTGCGACCTCGACCGTGTCGTTGCTCGTACGCACCGAATCCACGAACCAACCGCAGCTCGTACAAACCTGGACCTTCCCGCTGCCGCCGTGGCCCGATAGCGCGCCGATCGCGAACCTGCCGTTTCCAGAGGGCCTCCCGTCGGTCTTCAAGCGCGTCGTCGCCGAGGTGGCCGGCATCCGGCGTGGCGTCGGGGTCGTCATCGCCGACGAGGCCCTGAACCCTCGGGCTGTCGTTTCTGCCGTCGAGAGCCAGGGCCGCGCGCGCACCGTGCCCGTGGACCCGCTCCTCGACGAGCTTGGGCCCGGCCGCCGCTACCCGGATCGCCTGACGGCCGATGCGTTCTTGCGCGTCGTCAGCGGCGGGGACCCGCTGGCAGAGAGAGAGCAAAGCGGTGAAAGGTCGCTCCTCGACAGCCCAGCCGATATCGCCCAGGTCCTGGCGTATCCGGCCGACGCGACGTTCGAGCGACTGCTGCATCCGGCGAACGCACAGGCTTGGCAGGGCATCGTGGACTGGCTGCGGAAACGCATGCAGGGCGGCGAGCGGCCGGCCGTGTTGCTCTGCCTGTCCAGCGAAACCGGAGCCCGAGTTCTTCGGGCGCTTGGGCCCGAGACCCCCAGTGTGCGCGCGCACCGGCTCGTTCGGGTCGCCACGCCTGAGCCCGACACGGGCAGGACGAAGCAGGAGGCGGACGTCCAGCCGACGGCGAGCGAAGTCGCGTACGCCGCGAGGTCGACGCACCACGCCGCTCCCCGCGAACGCCGAGGCACAGAGCGAAGCGCGAACAAGATCGGCCGCCGCTTCTTCCCCGAAGAGCGGGAAGCCTTCACCTGGCTGCAGTCCTCGTTTCGAGTTGATCCGGCCACCGCGGCAGGCCTTGTCGAGCGTGCTCTAGGCGACCTACGGCCGCTCGCCCGTTGGGGCCAGCGCCGACTCGTGGGCGCGTCCCGCGGCGAGAAAGAGCCGCTCGACCGCACGCACTGGGCGCGTGTCGATCTTGGCCGGCTGTCGCCACAGGATGCGCTGGCAGTTCTTCTGCTTTCGCGGGCCACAACCGAACTGCCGGTCAAGTACTTGAGGCCGGGCATGGAGGCTGAGGCTGAGGTCGAGTCCGTTTCGACCGCTGGCAGGAGGCCCAAACAGATCTGCAGGGCAGGCCAAAGGCTCGACGCACGCGCGGTGGTAAGACTCCGTTCGCGACGCCCCGCGCTTCAATCCCTCCGAGTTCGCGGCTGGTCGGCCGTGGGCACGCCGCTCTGGGCCGAGGCCGAACGCGACCTGCTGCCCCTGGTGGGTGACTTGGGTCGCGCGGTGGAGCGGCTCACCGCCCAGGGCGTCGCCATTCGGGCGGGCAAAGTCGTCTGCATCGATCCGTTGGTGGTTGCCGCGGTGGACGATGCCCTCGCAACGACCGGGTCGCTCGATGGCGCGTTTGGCTTGCTCACCGAGAGCCGGGCGCTCCTCCACGGCGTGGCCATGGAGTCGCTGGCGTCGGCCACCGCGGCCTGGTGCCGGCGGCTCAGCGCCGCCGAGCCCAACCGCATCGTCTCCCTCTTGCAGGCGATTGGGCGACTCTGGGCCGACCAGACCACCGATGCCCAGCGTCCTGTGGCCGACGCCGTGCTGGTCGCGCGCGGCCTGAGCGGTGTGGAGCCCGAGATCCTGCGGTCGAACGAGGCTCCGGCCGGACCTTTTCGGGCGCTGGTCGAGGCGCTGGAAACCGAGGGCCGCACCACCGTGGGCCTCGACCCCGTTCCGGGCGAGGCCCGCTTTCGTTGGTTGCTGACCGTGTGCGGCCGGCAAGCGCCGCCGGACCTCGAGACGCTGCTGCCGCGCGTCGCGGATCTGTTGCCGGCCGACGAGTCGCTGCCCCCGTTCACCGTGTTGCTCCTGGGGCCGGGCGTCGAGGCCGTAGCGAACCCGCCGCGCCAGCGCGGAATCGTGTTGTTGCGGGAGCGCGACATCCGGAACGTACTCGCGGTCGCCACCCCGGTCTCGGCATTCTGGACCGCCGTTCGCGCCCAGACCGGCCTGTCCCGGCTATCCCCCTTCGTGGCGCAAGGGGCACTCGAACCGGGCAGCCCGATGTTCGTCGGCCGCCGCACCATCCTGGAGGAGGTTCGGGCCCACCTGCACCAACGGTCGTTTCTCATCGTCGGCGCGCGCCGCATCGGCAAAACGAGCCTGCTGCAACGCATCCGCAGCATGGCGGAGGCGCGCCCCGACGTGAAGGTGTTCTACGCCGACTGTCAGGGAACCGGGCGCGAGGCGGGTCTAGCAAACCGGGCCCGCGAATGGTTGGCCGCTCCGGGCCTGGCTGCCCCTTCAGCCGACACGCCAGCTCGCGAATTGTTTCGCGCGCTCGTGCGGCACGTGCGTGCCGCTGGCCAGACGCCAGTCTTCCTGTTGAACGAGATCGACGATCTGCTCGACACCGACCCGGGCTTCATGCACGCCCTGCGGGGGCTGTCCGAAGAGGAGGGGGCACGCTTCGTCATGGTCGGCTACCACCAGGCGGCGGAAGGCTGCAGCGACCCCCAGAGCCCGCTCTACCACTGGACCACGGGCTTCCATGCCGAGAAGTCGTTCAATCTGGCCGAACTGTCCGCGGACGAAGCGCTCGAACTCCTCGACCGGCTCGAAGAGCCGCCGTTGTGCCTCGCATGGGACTCGCCCACCGAACGGGACCGAGGCCGTGAGCTGCTGCTGCGCCAGAGCTATCGCATTCCCTGGGTCATCCAGAAGTTGTGTGGCCGCCTCGTCCGGCAGCTAGACGAGGCCGGCCGTGGGGTGCTGCGGCTCGACGACGTGCGCCTGGCTGCGGCAACCGACTTGCCGGTGTTGGCCGAACTCGACGAAAACACGCGCTTCGACATTCTGGCCGGGCGCCCGGGCGAACGCGCCGCGCACTGGACGGGCCGGGCCCTGCTCGCGGCCCTGGCCTACGACCGCTATTTCCGCGGAGACGCGCCCATCGAACACCCCCACTTGCACGTGCAGGACCCGCGCTACTACGCGTTCACGCCCGACGAAGCCCACGATATCCTGACCATCGAGGTCGCTAACCTGTTTGGGCTTCCCCAAGAACGGAAGCCGGTGCTCGACTACCTCGCGAGGTTCCCCTTCGAACGCCTGCTCCGCAACCTCTGTCTCACCCTGTTTCTCGTGCCGGCCGGGCTTCGCGAAGGGGCCCGCGCGTTTTGTTTCCAAAACCAAATTTTCCCGCGAGAGTTGCATTTTGCGAGCCAGCGTGGCCGTGGCGGCGTGCGGGACCGCATCCACGGTGCGTTGTTGAATCTGCACCAATCACTTCCGAGGGAGACGTGAGCCCCATGAACGAACCCCCAGAGGTAACGGTAGAGGCCCAATGGGATGAGGGCGGCCCTCGGCTCCGATGGCGCTCGGCCGACGGCGAGGTTTGGCGTCTCGGCTGGATATCTAGGGTGGGCGGCGAGAGCCTCTTCCCGCCGGAGTACAAGGCGGGAGAGGCCAAGGAATGCGCCCGGTTCCTGCTGCGTCCGGGAGACCTGCGGCAGCCGGGCGCGCCCATCATCCTGCTCGGCGAGGCGGGCTCGGGCGTGAGCACGCTTCTTGAGTTCGTGCGCCAGGACGACGCCGACGCCCCCCCCCGGGTGGCGGTGATCGACGTCTCCACGTTTCCCGATGCAAGCCAGCCCTTGACGCAGGAGGAGACGCTCCTGAAGGTGCTCGCGCGGGTCGGAGGTGCCGACTGGTCAGACCTGCGAAACGAGGACAACCAGATGAACACGGTCGTGCGGCGGCTCGTGCCGGGCGAAGCTGAGCCCGCCCGGGTCCTCGTCATCAGGGGCCTGCTCGGACTCGATCCCCGCCCCGCCGCGCGATTCTTGTCGTCGATCCGGAACCTATTCGAGAACCGAGAAACGGGGCGCCTTCGGGCCCTGCTCCTAGCTGACAGCCTAGACCAAATCCAAACCCATCCGCACTCGCTGCTGACGCCGCTCTGCCAGGTGTGCGTCATGCCCCGTTTCACGAAGGACGAGGTCGAGAAGCTGGCCTCGGCGCATCCCGTTTTGGGTCCTGACTTGGACGCCACCAACGCGCTCGGGCGGTTCAGCGGCACGTGTGTCGAATGGACGGGAGGGCAACCCCTCCTAACGAGACTCTACCTCCTGCGCGCGGCCGAACTCGTGCGCGACCTCCGTCCGGTGGAGAAGTTGGCGATGACCGTCGGACGGTGGATCTGCAGCTGCCCCCCGCCGCAAGTGGCTCGCTGGCAGCAGCGCCTGGGTGAGATTCTCTTGAAACAACCTGAAATCCGAGGACGCCTCGGCGCGTACCTTGAGCCCCGCACAGACGAGACGATTTCTGCAGAGTTGAGAGACCTGTACGTGGCCGGTTGGATCGGACGTTTGCCCACCCGGGCCGGCCGCTGGGGCATTCGTTCGCGCTGCCACGGGGAGTGGGCGCTACCGGTGCTGCGCGATCCGCGTGCTTGGGTCGCCGGGGGCGCTGCTGGGCCAGGAGGAACCCGATGAAGCCGGATGAAATGTGCCACCTCGGCCTCTCGGACGACCAGCGACGCATCGCAACGCGTGTGGCGCGGAAGGTTTGTGCTTCCGTGGCCACCTTCGGCTCCCTGCTCAACAGTGCGGGTTGCCCGCCAGCGAGCACGTATCCGCCGGCTTGGCTCAAGAGCCCGAGACTCGCCAACTGCTTTGCCATTTGGGGACCGCGGGGCGCCGGGAAAACCACGCTCCTCGTCGAAATCTTGCATCGCCTCCGTTCCTGCTTCGAGAAAGGACAGCAGCTGGATGGGTCGAGTGAATGCCCAAACCGATCGAACGCCGCTGGCGCCGGACAAGCCCGGCACTCAGTCGAGCGCCGGGCAGCGCGCTACGTGGTTGTCGAACCGGAGATCGTCGACACCTCGCTCGCGCCCGTCGATATACCCCTTGGACTCACCGTTGTTCGACGGCTGTTCAATGCGCTTCACCTCCGCGATGGCGAGCCGTTTTCGACCCGCTCCGTCTCATCGACGCGGGAGCGCGACGCAATAAGGGCCTTCGAGTCGTTGGAGCAGGCTTATTTGCGCGCCTGGCCGGGCTACCACCAGTTCGTGCGCGACACCGCGGTGTCGCCAAGACAGCACGCCCGCGTCGCTGTTCAGGAGATCGCCGAACGCTATGCACTGCCACACCGCCTATGGACGTGGCTGGAGACAGAGGCCCAGCAGTTCGGTGTGCACGGCTTCGTGTTGGCGCTCGACGACCTGGACCTGACGCCGCGTGGGTTGCCGCGAGGACTTCTCTGGTCTCTACTCGACGAGCTGCACCAGCCTCGACTTCTGCTCCTCCTGGGGGCTGACGTAGACCTGCTCGAGATAGAGATGTGCCCGAGCCCGGCACGGCCGATGGAGCGAGACGTGGAAACAGTCCGCGGCTTGCTCTTCAAGGTGGTACCCCAGGACCACCGTGCCTCGCTGGGGCCGTGGAAACTGGACGAGCGGCTAGGTTTTCCACCAGCACGCGATACGTCTGACGGCCGTCGGGCACCGGGTCTCTGGCCGTGCTTCGAAGCAGGGAGAGAGGTCCGCGTTCACACGAGCCCCACTATCGGAGAGCTACTCCGCGCGCCCGGCGGTCCCGAGCCCCACGTTCGCTTGTTCTTGTCGCGCATTCCGCGGCTGCTTCCTCCCTACCCGCGAGGTCTCGAGGTACTTCACAACGGCCTACTCGATCTGCGGTGCGGTCCGGCCCCCACGGCCGAGGGGACAGGCAGTCGGACTACGCGGGCGCAATCCCCTGCGAGTACGCCCGAGCAGATCCTCGTCGACCTGGCTGAGTGCCGCGGCGACTATGCCCTCGGGAGGCGCCTGGCCTTGCGCCCCCCCGCTGCCTGGGCCGCCACCTTCCGTTGGGAGACCACGACATTGGCGCCGCAGGCCTGGGCAGCGCTCGCCGAAGGCGCGCTGCGGCCCGAAGAGTCCCTCTGGCTCCTCCAGCCGACGGCCACGGGCCTCGACCGCCCCGCCATGGGTCGCACGGCCCTGGCCCAGGCAAGCGAGGAAGGCTTCGTCGATTGGACCGAGTTCCTGCTGGACCTGGCGTTGCAGGCCGGCACCCTCGCGCCCGCCGACCTCGCCCAGCGCTTCCGCCCCATCTGGGAGCGACTCTCCGCAGCCGCCTGTCGGGTCGAGTTCTGGCCGAACGACTTCGATGCCGACGTCGGCGCCGCCCGCTCGACAGCGCTCGCCGAATTCGCCTGGGCGGCCTGGGGCGAGCCCGCAGACCGCGTCACCGGCGAGTTTGGCCTCGTTCCGCTGCACGCCGTGGTCACTGGCGAGCGGTCGCTGCTGCCCGAACGATTGCTGTCGCATCTGTACATTGGCGTAGGCGCAGTCGTCGCCAGCGTACCGGACGAGCGCCACGGCGCCGACCGCTTCGTAACCCGCCCCGGCCTGCTTCCCCGGTCGGTCCGCGGCCTCATCGTCCTGGCCGATGCCCTGGCGGGCGCCCCCTGGGCCGTGCTGTCCACCCAGCACCGGCGCCATTCCGTCGGCACGTTCGCGCGGCTGGCGGCGGCCTTCACCCGGGCCGGCTACGTTCGGGCGCTGCGGCGCTGCGCAGCCCTGTCGCTGCGCGTCCCCACCATGGGTCCGCAGACGATTGCCGACGCCGCTTTCCTCGACGCGTTCGAGCTGGGCGCAGGCGCCGAAGTCTTTGGCTGGGAGGACGACGACATCTACAGGCGGTTCGATGCCCTTGCGAGGGCCAACGTCGATGAGGCCCTCGGCCCGCCGCCCGAGCCCGCGCCCCCGCTCTACGCCGAACTGCGAGTTTGTCTCGATGCCTTCCTCGCGCACCCGGCCTTTGCCGACCTGCGCCGAGAGTGACGATGCGCAGCGAGGGTCAGGACTCGACGCCGGGGGTTCTCTCCGTTCCGGCATGTCTGGCCTTCCGGCTCACCGCCCCCGATCTCGTGACGCCGGGCTACGAGCCCATCGCCGGCCCGCCGGATGAGCCGACCCGGCTACGCCGGCTGCTCGAACGCGACCCGCCCGGGTTCTCCCGGGTCACCGCCCAGGACGCGGTGGCCCAGGTGGCAGACGAGGCCGTCGAACCCCTGGCCGGCCTCGAACGACTGGCCCGCGCGCTCGTCCGCATCGAGGGCGGCAAGCCCTGTGCTGACACCGGGCCGGCCTGGGAGCTGGTGGCTCGCATCGTCGACCCCGATCTTCTCGTCGCGGCTGCGCTGTCCGGTCACTTGCCCTGGCCGGAAGATGACGGCGACTGGCCCGGCCTCGTCGCCTGGCCGCTCTTCCTGCGGGGCGGTCGAAACGCTTTCGACGCCGTGCTGTCCCGGCGCATGACCGAGACCCATCTCCACCTCGGTGGCGCCTTGCCGCCCTCCGTGTTCTGGCTTCTCGCGCTCGTGCAGTTGACCGGGCCCACGTCGCTCCTGCCCCTCGCGGTCAGCGATTCGCCGCTCGCCGAGCCGTGGCAGCAGGCGCTCCTCGATGCCGCCGACGCGCTTGCGAGCCTGTACGACTGCCTGTACGGCTGCCCGGCCGGGCGCGCGGCTGTCCCCCGTGTGCCCGAGTGCATGGGCGGCCCCCTGCCCCCGTACGCGCCGGCCGCCTGCCCGCGCCGTTGTCCCAGCGCCCCGGGGGACGGGCTCCGCCTCCTCGATCGGCTGGCTGGCCTGGCGGCCTTCGATCCGCCCGTGCCCGAGGACGCCTCGCTGCTTTGGCCGCTCGGACCCGGCAAGACGCTTGGCAGCGTCGTTCTCCCGGGGCTCGCGCCTGAACGACGGCTTGTCTGGGAAGCCCTCGCCGCCTGGCGCCTCGGCGGATTCGCCCACCCGGCAAGCGCCGCCCTCGAACGCTATGTGCTCGTCAAAAACGCGTTCCACTACACGCTGATCCACCACCGCGGCAGCCGCGGCTTGGCACGCTTTCGGGAGAAGTTCGCCCGACCCTACTCCTTCGTTTCCGCACGGGGCTGGGAACGCCGGACCGACCGCCGCTGGAAAGCAAACGTCGGCTTCGAGCGCCGCCGCGTGGCGCAGGTGATCGAGACGTTTCTCTGGGACGCCGTGGGTGAACTCCCAGGGCCCCTGGCCGCTCAATTGCCGCCGCTCGACCTCGAACTCCGCGTCCGCATGGACCCGGGTCGCGCCTTCTGGGACAACTTGCTCGCCTGGGGCCTCGGCGTCCGCGACGTGCTGCGCGCGAACCCGGGCCTGCCGCTGCGGGTGGGCCTCGTCTACCATTTTCTGCGTACGCCGTCCGACGACGGGCTCAGCGGCTCCGCCGAGTGGCTGGCCGACGGGCTGTTCGATGTGCTCGCCGACGCGCCCGACCTGCGGCCGCTCATCGTCGGCGTGGACGTGGCCGGTGACGAGCTCGCGGCGCCGCCACGGACCCACGCCCCGCTCTACCACCACGTCCGGGGCCTGCTGGATGCGCAGCGTCCGAGCGCCGGGCCCCGGCGCATTCGCCTGGGCCTCACGTACCATGTCGGCGAGGACTTCCGCGATCTGCTGACCGGGCTGCGACACGTGGACGAGGCCGCACACCTGCTGGCCTTGCTGCCCGGCGACCGACTGGGCCACGCTCTGGCGCTCGCTTGGATGCCACGAACCTTCTACGAGCGCCAGGTGGCGGTCTACCCGCTCGGCCGCGAACACGTTCTCGACTTGCTTTGGGCCTGGCGCTTGCTCGAAGGCCAGCCCGACCCCGCCCGGCAGTACGGCGCACGCGCCCGCGATTGGCTGCGCGCGGCGCTCGCGCGCGCCGGCGTGCTCACTCCGCTCGATGGCATGGAGCGGGCTGCGCGCCTGCTGGACCAGGACGGGCCTGCACGACCGGCTGCGCCGGACGACGCATGGTCGCTTCGTGCAACCGGCCTCGAAGACGAGCGGGAGCCCGGCGCCGGGCCCGCTGGCCGCCGCCAGACCGCGCCGGCATCCGAGGAGGACCTGCTCCAAGTCTTGGGCCTCGATCCCGACCGCTGGGGCGATCGGGTCGTCTCCCTGCCGACCCCCCGCGCCGACTTCGTGAGGCTCGTGGCCATCGCCCAGCGACTCGTGCGGGCGCGGGTGCTCCGCCGGAACCTGGTCATCGAAGTGTGTCCGTCGTCGAATCTTGCCATCGGCGGGTTTCGTTCCTACGCCGACTTGCCCTATCTCCGGCTCAGCCGTCACGGCCTGCCCACAAAAGGGCGACCGCAGCCGGATTTGCCGCTGTCGCTCAACACCGACGACCCCGGGCTGTTTCTCACGACGCTTCGCAACGAATACCAGAAGATGGGCGAAGCCCTCGTCGAGCGCGGCTACCCGCAACGCATGGCGCTCGCCTGGCTCGACGAGGCCCGCCTCGTGGGCGTCGATTCGACCTTCATCCCGCCGTGGGCGCCCCGCGGGCGCGAACTCCTCGCGCTGCTCGGCCGGCTCCTTTCCGCTTCCCGTTCGCGTTCGGAACTGCGCTGAGCGCCTCAGGGCGAGGGCCACCCCCCGGTCGCGGAGCGCGGCGCAATGCTGCTACAATGCCGCGTGCGCAGCACCCCACGCCGCGCACGCGGGAGAGGCCCCCATGTCCCGAAAGTGTTTCGTGATCATGCCGTTCGGCAAGAAGGAACTCGGCGACGGCAGCGGCCGGGTGGTCGACTTCGACAAGGTCTACCGGGTGATCATCCAACGCGCCGTGCGCGACGCCGGCCTCGAACCCTTGCGCGACGACGAGCATCCCGGGCCGGGAGTCATTCACGCACAGCTCTTTCGAGAACTTCGCGACCAATCCCTCGTGCTGGCCGATGTTTCCTTGAACAATCCCAACGTGTTCTACGAACTCGGCATTCGGCACACACTGGCCCCGTCCGGCACGGTCTTGCTGCGCCGTGCGGGGCTGGCGGTGCCGTTCGACATCGGCCTTCTTCGCGTCGTCGACTATGAGTGCAACGGCACCGACCTCGATTGGGACGAGGTCGAACGCGTCGTCCCCAAGTTGGTCGAGGCGCTGCGGCAAGCGAGCCAGGGTACGCCCGACAGCCCCGTGCACGCACTGCTTGCCGACGTGGCGCCGAAGTCTGCCACGACCGGCCCGGTCGCAACCGCGAACGCGCAGTCGCGCGACGAAAACGCGCTCCTCACCTACCAGACCATGGTTGCCGACGCATGGCGCAAGGAAGGCAAGCCGCTCGCCAGCCTCCTGGAAGAACACGGCAAATCGGCCTTCGGGGCGGGCGCGCTGGATGTTTTCTGCCGGGCGGCCAAGCGGTTGCCTCCCGAAACGCCCCGAGTGGCGCGACTGCTGTACGCGCACCGGAGGTTCGCCGAAGCGCGTGCCCTGTTCGCTCACGTCGTGTCCGCCACCGCCCCAGTGGCGGCCGAGGCAGGAAACGAAGGGCCGACGCTTTCGGCCGACGACATCGGCTACTACGCCTCCGCCATCTCGGAAGCACTTCCAACGGCCGAAGGAGCCGACCAGGCCCTTGCGGTGCTGCGCGAGGCCCAGGATCGCTGCGAGCGGACCAAGGCCCTCGTTCGGGTGCGGTTCCTGTTTGCCGACAGGGTGGGGGCCCTGCGCTTCTGGCGCTGGCGGCTGACGAAATCCCCGGAGGATCTGCGACTGGCCGTCGAGGCCATGCTGTCGGCTCGCCAGCTCGCTGACGACTGGCTGGCGGAGAAGGGGCACGTCCTCGTTGGCTTCATCGCGAAGCTCCACCTGCGGTTGCTGCTGACCCTCCGCCGGCTCCGCGAGCTGCCGCCGGGAGTGACGCCTCAGGACTTGCGCCGGGCGCTTCTGGCACTCGACGAGACCCGGGCAGAGAGCGTACGCGAGGCCAGCTACCTGCGCTGGTACAAGGCCATTGCACTAGCCGATGCCGGCGACAAGGCGGGAACGCTCGACGCGGCCGCGCACGCGCTGACAGCCGACGCGCGGCAGTTGCCAACCGCGCCCGCGGCCGAAGAACAGGCCGATCTGGAGCAGCTCCAGCCGGCCGTGCTGCGGCGGTTCATCGATGATTCGCTCGACCTGCTGCACCACACCGAAATCGTGGGGCTGCTGTCGCGGGTGCTGCAGTCTGCGAGTCGGCGTGGCCCTGCCCCTGCCGCGGGCTGACCAGCCCGGCGCAAGCATGCAGCGGACCATCGCGAGCCTCTCCCCACAAGCACCGGGCTCGGGCGGAACGCGCCGTCACGGGCGGTTGCCACAAGGCCCGGAGGGTTCGCCATCGCGGCGGGTCTGGCGTCGCGCGACCAGGCTCTCCGCGGCGCCAGCCGGCGTCACGCACCGCCCCGCGCTGCGACGGGCAGCGGGAGTGTGAACCGGGCGTCGAGGCTCGTACAGCGCACGTGTTCGAGCCACTCCCGCGCCTGGTCGTCCGAGAAGCCGGCCAGGGACAAACCGTCAAGGAGATGCTGGTATTCGAGGCGCACATTGGTGGCGAATGTGAGCGGGTCGTCAGAGCCGACGCAGATGGCCACCGGCGGGACCGCGGGGTCGGGGACGGGCGGATTGAGCCGCCAGAGCGGATGGTGCCGCCAGGAGTCCAGGTGGCCGATGAGCAGGTTCGAACTCGGGTTGACCTCGACCGTGACACCGCGTCGGCCCACCTTCCGACGAAGCGCGTTTTGAAGGGTGGCGAGCGCCTCAGCCTCGGCGCGGGTGTCCACGGTGATGATGGTCCGCCCGCGCCGGAAGATGACGGGGTCGGTGAGATAGTCGTAAACCCCTTTCAGAGCCTTGGGGCGCGGCTGAAGATGGCCCCAAGGGAAGCCGAGGCGATCGAGCACGTGGGGGCTGTGCAGCAGGTGCACCCGCCGCTCCGCCTCACTGGGCGCCAACCTGCTGCCGACGAGCGTCTGCGAAAGGCGTGCGATTTCACGGTCGAGGATGACGGCGCGACCAACCGGTGCTTCGGCTTCACCCCGTGCGTACCAGGACCACTCCCACACCAAGTCGAGGAGTCGATCTTCGAGCAGCATGGTGGCCCGCCCGGTCTCATTGGCCCACCCATGCGGGTCGACACCGAGGGCGAGGGCGTGGCCGATGCGGTCGCCGTTGCGAAGATTCAGGAAGTCGAGGGCCTCGTCGATACGTCGCAGCCCCCCGAGAAGGTGCACAAAATCCTCGCCGACATGGGCCGTGGCGCCCAGCGGGGGTACGGCGTGGCCGTAGAGCCGGAGCGCCCGAGACGCCTGCTCGCCAGCCCTGCGGACGCGCTGAAAGAGCGGGACAACGACCCACGTGGGGACCCCCAGCTCGTCGGTGCACACGTCCACACCGCGCACGACGTAGAGAAGACTGGGCACGGAGCGGAGCAGCCACTCGATGGCGAGCGCCTGATAGAGCCGTTCGCAGTAGTGGCTCGCATATCGGTAGCCGGTGGGGTTGGCGGCCGCGGACCGGCCGCCGAAGGCCAACGGGTCGGCGTTGGTTGCCTGCCAATGGGCCGTGGCACGGCCCTTCGCCGCCTGGCCGCCGCGCTCCTTCTGGAAACTCAGCACGAAGCCGCACTCGAAGGGCTGAGGGGCGCCGCGTGACTGGCGTGCCTGCTCCCGAATGGCGACCGCCGCGTCGCTCATTTCGCGGAAGAGCGAGCTCGCGTTGCGGTCGGGACCCTGCCGCAGCTCAAGCGAGCGGAGGCCCTGCCCGTGGCCCGAGAGCCGCGCCGCGCTGCGGAGGCGCAGGGCTACGGCGAGCTTGCCCCGCGCCGCCTTGATCCGATCGAAGAAGCGCACGAACCACTGCAGACCGGGGGTCATGGGTCGCTGAACGACGTGGCGATAGAAGAGCACGCGAACCCGGACGACCTGCCAAAACAGTCGGGCGAAAGCGCGATCGAGCGGACAGCGGCGCAAGTACGACAGTCCGGCGTTGACCCAGCGCATCTCGGCCGTTGCACCGTTTGGCGCCGGTGGCCAAAGCCTGGCGATGGGGTCGCAGCGCTGGAGTTCGTCCAAGGAGCGCGACACCGGCAGAGCGCGTACGGCCGTGATCATCGAGTACAGGGCACGGATTCTGGCAAAGGGGACCGGCGAGGGCCGGCGAATGCCACAGGCCAGGTCGTCCAACACGGCCCGGAGGTCTGCAAAGGCGCCGATGCCGAGCCGGCGCTCCACCGTGGGACTGACCACGGTCGACACGAACGTCGACAAAGCTCCGTTCTCGGACGCGCGGGCCAAGTAAGCGGCCAGCACGTAGCGCACGAGGGCGCCGCGGACAAGCCACGGCGCGAAATCGCGGCCCTCCGAAAGCAGCGCCCCGGGACTTCGGAACGCGTCTTCGGCCACCCCCGCGTCGGCGATGGCCCGCTGGAGGAGAACCCAGAGGTCGCCAAACTCCAGGGCCGCGCCGAGGTGGAGGTGGGTTTCCGCGTAGCCGTGGTCCAGCATGCGATGCGCGAACTGCGGTGAGAGGGTCTCGACGGCCACCGGAAAGCGGGCGTCGTCGCGCAGCGCCGCCAGCAGGAGGTCAGGGGGTAGCGCAAAGGACAGCCAGCGCCAGGCCATGCGGGCGCGGGTCGCGCTGTCGGCAAGACCGCCTCGCGGGGGTGCCGGTCCTCGTGACGGCGACGAAGTGGGCCGCGGCCGTGCCGTCGCGCCGTGGACCTCCAAGGCCAGCCGAGCGAGTGTCACGAGAAAAAGTCCCAGAGACAACGGTCGGTCGCAGCGGCTGTCCACGGGCGGGCCGAACCAGGCGCGGTCGCGCATGGCGACGAGTTCGTCCACGGCCAACCCCGGCGCGTTCCCGAGAATGCCACGCTCGGCCTCGCGCCACAGTTCGCCGGTTGCGCCGCCGAGGAAGGGGTCGAGTTCGGTGAGCGCCAGGCGCAAAGCCGCCTCGGAGGCCAGCGGAAAGACCGCAACCTCGGCCTCCAGGTGGTCGAAGGGCAACGCGGTTTGGCGGCTGCTGGTCACCGCGAGGTCCATTCCCGGCCATCGAGGTGGTCGGTGAGCCAAGGACGTAGAACACCGCCGCCGAACGAGTTGATCGGGTGGTCCAGGGCCTTTCTCATGTTGGGGTTGCCACCGGCGGCCCTCAGGTCGGCGGCGAGCGCGGTCAGCCTCTGGGCAAGGTCGGCCGCGAACGCGATTGCGGACGAGGCTTCGGCCGAGAGCGCACCCGGCGAGGCAACCGCGCTCACGATATGCTCCAGTGCGCTGCCGAGTTCCGAGAGCGGGTGTTCCAACTCGGTCGCTTCGAGCAGACTGCTGGCCGTGCCGTGTGTCTTGGCAATCTCCGCCAGGCGCGTCTTCACATCGTCCCATGCGTCGATGAGTTCGCCCGACGCATGCGACCCCATGAGCGCTTGGGGGAAGTCTTCCATCTCTCGCGCCAGAATCGGCCACTCGTCACGGAGGACCCGGTCGTACTGCGGAGGGATGGCGCCGAAGCGAACCGCCCAGTCGAGCAGGCCGGCCGAGGTGAAGGCCCGCAGTCGTTGCCCACGAATCTCGCGGATGCGGGCTGCCACGGACTCATCCTTCCAGAAGTCACGCAATTCGGTGCGCTCCCAGAGCGGGCGGCACGCCTCGAATCCATCTGGTGAAGACGTGATTCCGGTCTCGGGAGCGAACAGCAGGGCGAGGTGGGCAACCCACGAGTGCGCCAGTTCCCGCTCCCGGCTCATCCCGCCGCGGGTCAGCAGGGAAGCCACTTCGGCGGCAAGTTCGTCCCACCGCCCGTCGCACACGACGGGCCGTTCGCCCACGATGGCCGTGGCACCGGCAATCCAACGAAAGGCCAACACGCTCGGCGACTCCGATGGAGCGCGTTCCACAGCCCTGTGCCAGGCGTGGGCCAGGCGATCGAACTCCCGGAACGTGCGCCATTCGGGCCTGGGCCATGGCACCGGGATGTCCCGGTCGCGGCCTGCCGTCCAGACCGCGGCGGCCCAGGGCGAATCCCCGAGCAGAGGCACGAGCGGCGGGCCGAACAGACCCGAGGGCTCGCAATCGGCCAGCACATCGTGCAGCAAGGTCAACCACACGGTAGGCTGAACCACTTGGGACTGGCCCCCGGCAGAGTCCCCGATGTCGTGGGCCGTGGTGCCGCCCCCCGACTCGGCCGCCGTGACCCGCCATTGCCAGCGGTCGAGTAGTCGAATCTCGACCGTCGGTTCGGCCGAGGCCCCAACGCGAATCGGTTGTGACGTACGGCCTGAAACGTGGATGCCGCCGGTTTGGAGTTCCCAGGCACCGACGAAGTTTCGGCGTATCGCGGCCAGCAGTTGCCGTCGCAGGTCCGACGGGAGGTGGGGGTCCTCGGCGACAGCCCGGCGCGTCTCGGATGCCAGGATATCCACGATGGCCTGGACTGGAGCCTCCTTGGCGGCGCGAAAATTGTTCAGTTGCTGCCAGAGGTCGGTCAGGCGCCGCGGCGTCGTCATGAGGCATGCTGCAGCGCTGTAGGGAGACGAAGCGGTGTCGCCGGAGGTCTCGCCACTGCTGGGGCGCAGCAAGAGGTGATCTGAAAGGCTCCGCTTCTGGGGACCGGGCACGGCGGTGGCATCGAGCAAGGTGACCAGGCTGTCGGCCGCGTTCGAGGGCCGAAACGCCAGAGCCTCGCCAAGTCCGGCCTCAGCAATCTGAATCACCTGACCCGGGGGGACAAGTTTGCGCAGGGCGTTGGCGGCGATGGAAGCGGCCATGGCGGAGATGTCGGGGTCGCCTTCTCGGCCGCCAGCAGGATGTGGGCCACTCGGCCCGCCGGTCGCCTCCGAGAACTCGCGTGCGGTTTGCATGGCTAGGACAGTTTCGGCGACCTCCATATTGCCGAGCACGAGCACGAGCATTCGGGGCACTGAGACAAGCCGAAGGAGACGAAGCAAGTCGAGGCAACGGCCGGGATTGAGGTCGTAGTCGTCCACGGGGAGAACAACGAGGGGGTCGTGCACGCCACAGGGGGAGGCCATCTGACGGGCAAGGCCGTCGAGGACGTCTCTCAGACGCTGGGGGAGGTTGAGCCGTGCGCGTTCGGCGCGAAGCACCTCCAAGGCGAACACGTCTGGGTCGATTTGGCCCCCGCGCTGTGGCAGGTTGCCGTCCCAGGTGAGCGCGACGTCGGTTTGCAGTCGACGGAGTTCCTGGATGGGGCGCAGATACTCGGGTGTCGGTCCAAGCAGGTCGTCGTCGATGCGGGCGACGCCAGACCCCGGTGTCCACTCCCTGGCGTCCAGGGGCTGCACCGCGGCCTCGATGCGAGCCAGGATAGCCGCGAGAAGGTTCGTCGAGCCGGCAAGTGGCTCCATATCGAGGGGCTCGAGCCACACCGTACGGCAGCGTACCTTGCGTAGGCTGTCATAGGCGGAGTTGTCGGTTGGCAGGTACCCCTCCTCGTCTAGCGCTTTGAGCACAGAAAGCAGCAACGTCGACTTGCCGGACCCGCGGGCGCCAGATAGGAACAAGACTTGGCTGGCGCGCTGCTTGTCCAACGTGAACGGCAGACGGGCAGGCCTCCCGGCACACGCCGGCGTCGGTTCGCCGCGCCGCCGATCCAGGGCGTCGACCGCGGCTGCAACGCCACCCATGAGCCAGACGAACGCGGCTTGCTGCGATGCCAGGAGAAGCGACCACTCCAAAGGCCGTGTGTCGGGCCGCAGCGCGGTGGCAACGGCCGCCTCGGGGGCTCTGGTCTCGTTCATCGCGATTCCTTCCCTTCGCCTCCGGCGTTCGGGCTGTCGTCGAACAACAACGCGCCGAGAATGGCCGCCGGTGACGGCGGACATCCCCTGACGGCCCCGATCACCTGGAGGTCGTCTTTCGCGCACGCGAGATAGTCGTACAGTTCGTATCCCGGCACCGAATCGCCGCCGCGGAACGGTCCCCCGCCACAGGCGCAGTCGCCCACCAGGAGAACCTCACGCGGCGGGGGCATGGCGGCGTAGGTGCGCGCGGATGCCAGCTTCATGCCCTCCGTCAGGGGCCCCGTCACGGCGAGCACGTCGGCCTCCCGGGGCGACGCAACAAGGGCGACGCCGTAGCGTTCGCTCGAGTACGGCGCGTCGGCCATGGCGCCCAACGCGAGTTCGCAGGCGTTACACGAACCGGCATCGAGATGTCGCACCCACCGAGACCGGGGCCGGGGCTCGTGGTCGGGCCACGCGGGGCCCTCCGGGGCCTCCTGCGCGCGCCGCTTCAGCTCGACAAAGGACAGCGCCCGGGGCCCCGCGCGCGGCTCATCGACGCGCGTCGCTTGGCCTGGGGCGTTTGTCGTGCTCACTCGCTTGCTCATAGGTCGTTGCCCGCATACGAAAGGTTGAAACTCTTGTTGACGAGGGGAAAGTCGGCGAGCTGGGTTTCCCCCTTGCAGAGGGCATGCTCCATCACACGCCAGTTTGGCCGCGAAGGATCGCGGATCTTGAGCCGAAAGATGCGCTGGTCGGCTCCCTTCGCGAGCCAGTACAAGACGTCTCCGCGGAAACCTTCGGCCCAGCCCAACGCGTACGCGTAAGGTGCCGCGGCCGCAAGCGCCTTCGTCACGTCGGCGCCGGACGGGCCCGCCCTCAGCGCTTCGGCGTCGCGCTTGGCTGCGAAGTGCTCGATGAACCGGTACGCGGCATCAGCCTCGTCGATGCGCACGGTCAGTCGGGCGAGCACGTCGCCCTCGTAGGGCGCACCGAGGTACTTCCGATCGGCGCCGAGGATGGCGCGGCAGTCCGCCGACCGGTAGGGCCCCCACGGATGGTCCAATCGGAAATCCGGGCGAACCAGGCCCTCCACCGCCTCAAACCCGGCCGGCGGCGAGACGGCTGCTGCGGCTTCGCGCGCGGTGGCGGCGTCCAGTTCCCGGGCCGATGCCTGGCCGGGCGCAGGCCTCTGGGCCGGCGCGGCGCTGCGCGCGACGGGGCCGGCCGCGGCGAAGTGCCGCACGTCCGCGGCCGTGACGAGCGCTACTCCGGCCATGCGGTCGCGCGCGCGTGGCTCGCGCCAGAGCTCCTCGGCATGTTTCCGAAACCGGGTGACGATGCCGGTCAGCCTGGCGGGAACGCCAGGCGCCCAGGCCTGCTCCCACCGGCCCTTCGTGGGCTCGCCCACTCCGCCCACGCACAACGCTTCCTTCAGGAAGCGGTGGCCCGTCCAATCGCGAAACGCCGACCGCAACTCGTCTCGCATGAGCCAGAATTCGGTCGCGAGCCGTTCGAAAGCGACATCGCGGGCCAGGGCCCCGACATCGTTGACGTGCGCAATCAGCCGTTCGAGTTCGAGGAGAATGCCGCGCAGGTACTGGTCGCGAGGCGGGACATCGATCTGCGCCATGGCTTCCAACGCCGAACAGAATGCCCATTGGTGCGCCACGGCCGAATCGCCTGACACGGCGCCGGCGAGCGCAAGGCCGCGGCCGAGGTCGACGGCGGATGAGAGGTCAAGCCGCTCGAACAGGCCCTCGACGCCGCGACGCACGTACCCGAGGTCGATCTGCACCTGGCGGATGCGCTCACCGACGAGGTCGAACACGAACCGGCCGGGTTCGATCACCCCGGCATGCACGGGACCCACCACGATGCGGGCTCCGGCCCGAATGCCGTGCTCGGCGTCGGATTCGAGGGCGGACAAAGGCGGGTCGCTCGCCGGAGGCTCCTGCCACGCTCGCGAGGCCGGCGCGATAACGCGCTCGAGTTCGTCGCGGTAGGCCCGCAATGCCTGACGGAAGGGATGGGCTCCGGACGGACCGGGAGGCGCGGCCGGTGGCGGATCGGTCCAGGCCGTCGCGTACGCCTGCGGGTCGACGAGGGGCAGTTCGAGGACGACGAAACCGGTGTCGCCCGACGCGGGGGCCACCGGCGCGAAGATGTGAAAAACCTTAGGGCTGGGGTCTTCTAGCCCGGTCTCAGCGGCCGCGAACGCGGCGACGAGGTACCAGTCGGCGTCGACGAGGGCATGCGCCGCGCGGACCAACGCCTCGGGGTCGCGCACGACGAAGTGGCGTTGGTCGACCTGCGGTCGCCACAGTTCGAAGAGCCCATCCGTGCCGTGCGCTTCTGCGACGCACCGCACGGCCTTCTCGATATGGCTCACGCCCCCCTCCATTCCTCAGGGAAGCACGCACTGCCTCGCGGCGCGGACGGCCTCCTGGACAACCGGGAACACCCCAAAGCCGCAGACAAGGATCAGCACCAGAAGCACGGCAACCGGCACCGCAGAAAACCAGGTGCTCGGGACATCTCCGGCTGCGGCCGCACTGGCGGCCTGGGCCACGCCAACCGGGAGGCCCTGTTCGTCTTCGCGTGTCGACTTCGCGCGCTCCGCGCCCCAGATCCAGGTCCCCAGGTGGTTCACGAGGCCGCCGAAGATGACGACGATGGACAACAAATACACGATGGGCACGAGAAGCCCCAACGCCGACCATTCGGACACGCGTACGATGGCTTCCTTCAGTATCAGAAACTCGGTGGTAAAGAGCGAGAACGGTGGCGCCCCGACGAGGGCCAAACCCGCAATGACGAAGAGAACGCCGTACGCTGCACTGACGTCGAGGATGGAGTGCTCCTGCTCGTTCCAGCCCCTGGCCCGGTAGAGTTGACGCAGCCGGCCGTGCAGGAAGAAGACGAGTGCCTTGTTGAGGGCGTGGTAGGCGGCGTGCAGCAGTGCCGCGAACAGCCCGGCCGCCGTGCCAAGCCCGGCCCCGAAGAAGAGGATGCCCATGTGTTCGAGGCTGTGGTAGGCGAGAACGCGCTTCGGATCCCTCTGGCCGGACCGCACGATGAACGGTACGGCCACCAGCAACGACAGAAGGCCGAAGCCCAGGAGCACCGTCGACGCGAATCGAGCGTCGGCCGGTCCCAGCCGATGAATCACGATGCTGTAGAAACGCAGGATAGCGTAGAACGCAGACTTGAGGAGCACGCCCGAGAGCAAGGCGCTCACGGGTGAGGGGGCCTGAGCATGGCTGTCCGGGATCCACGTGTGCAAGGGGGCCACGCCAGCCTTCGTGCCGTACCCGACTAAGGCGAAAAGAAACGCGAGTTTCACGAATTCGGGACGCGTGGCCGTCGGAGGGCCGCTGGCGAGCGCTGAGATGTCGAGGGTGGCGTGCCCGGGATCGTCGTTGACGTACAGCAGAAGCAGGGTGCCGAGGAAGGCGAAGACGATGCCCACGGAGCAGAGGCTCACGTACTTCCACGCGGCCTCGACGGATTCGCGGGTGCGCTCGTGGCAGACGAGCAAAGCCGAGATGAGGGTCGTGAGTTCCATGAGCAGGCAGAGCAGCAGCAGGTTGTCGACGAGCTGCACCGCGAACATGCTGAAAAGAAAGAAATTGAACAGCATGTAGAAGCGGCTTTCGTGCCGGTCGGGGTCTTCCTGTCGTTGGGGGTTCGCGGGTTCGGGCGCCTGCGCGACCGCCGCGACAGCATCGGCACCGACCTCGGCTTCGGGGGGCTGAAGGCGCAGGAACTTGGTGTAGCCGAGCGCATTCAGGGCGGCCGTCACCCCGACAAGGGCCACGACGAGCGAGAACCAGGCACTCAGTGCATCGAAGTGGAACCAGGGCGGGGCGCTCAGGGGCAGCGCCGGGGGTGCAAACGTGAGGGCGATGGCCCCCACGACGGTTGCCAAGGAAGCGACGACCGTTGCGATGCCGACGCCCACCGGCCGGAGTTTCAGAAGCCAGCAAAGAAAGGCCCACGCCCCCGGCACGGCGGAAGCCGCCAGGCCCCAGAGAGCCCATGTGGCATGCCCCTCGCTCATCGCTGCAACTCGCGCAGGTGTTCCATGTTCAGGGTCTTGATCCGCTCATGCACGAGCCGCAGCAGGGCACCGAGGGTCCAGAGCATGAGCGCCACATAAGCCGTGGCCGTCGCCAAAAACAGCAAGACCAGAGCGGACTGACTGGACTGGGAGATGAGGGCCACGCCGCCGAGGTAGAGCCCGTTTTCGACCAGAATCAACCCCACCGACTGGGCGAGCAAGTCGTTGTGGACCGTCATGGAAAACATGCCGAGCACGACGAGACAGAGCCCCACGGCGAGAGGGTCGCGAATGACCGCAACGCTGGATTCGGGCCACGGGAGAAGCGACGTCAGCCCATACGACAAAGCGGTCAGAGCCAAGCACCCGAGCACGAGCCATACCGGTGCGACGGGCGAGCGGCCGTAGCCGAGCCATTCGAGGCGGACGCGTGGGTCGGGGAACTCCTCGTGCCAGAGCAGCCGCACCCCGTGCTTCCAGATTGGTTGGCGACTCCGCTCGCCGAGCGCGCTGTGGAGCAACAGCTTCACCAGGAGCAGACGAAACACGCCGAGCAGCGTGGCGATGAGAATGGCCACGGCCAGTGCGACGAAGAAGCCGCCCATGGGCGAGTCCCAGAGCGCTATGGCGACGTATCCCGCCAGGAGCATGGTCTGAGCGTAGAACGCGCGCAGCAGCGTGTAGGCCGACTTGCCGATGACAACGAGCCAGCCCAAGAGCAACACGCAGAGGGCAACGACGACAACCAGATAGGTCATGCCTAGCCTCCCGACACAAGGCGGGTGACCGCAAAGTAGAACATCGCGAATAGTGCCAGGGCTTTCGGGAAGACGCCGAGACTTGGCAAGTCGGCGACGCGGTGGCGCGGCCGCCGCATTTCGTTCCACGCAACAAGCCAGAGCAGCCCCAGGACGCAGACACCGACCAGCCCCCAACGGACCGCCTCGGGGAGAGTGCCGGACACGTCCTCGATGACCCGCAGCGCGACGTTTCCGGTGAGAAAGGCCAGAAGAGCGAGTTTCATGTGATCGGTCCACTCGCAGAGGGCCAAGTGGGCGCCGGACCACTCGATGCGGGCGGCCCGCTCGATCATCGTGAGTTCGAGGTGCGTGGCCGGGTTGTCGTACGGCATGCGGCCGCATTCCATGAGCGCGGCCAGGGCAAGGGCCAGGAGGGCCGTTAGGTGCCCGGGCAGCGCGTATGCGACGGCCGGCGGCGCCGACAGGAACAGGTAGCCGAGGTCGGTGCTGCCGCGGTCGAGCGCAAGGGCCATGAACACGAGCAGAAGCGTTGGTTCGGCGATGCTGTGCACGAGCATGACGCGGCCGGCACCAAGCGCCGCGAAGGCGCTCGTGGTGTCGACGGCCGCGAGCGTCTGGGCGAACTTGGCGAGCAATAGCAGGCCGGACAGCAAGATGAGGTCGCTGCCCCACAGCAGGTGGCCGAGACTCTCGCGGAAAAACAGTGGCACCATGGCGCCGGCCGCGACAAGCGCCGCGAAGGGCACCACTACGCCGAGCGCCCCCAAGAGCGGCGTCTGCTGCGACGTGCGGCGATGCTTTGCGAAGAGCTTGTGAAGGTCACGATAGGGTTGCAGGACGGAGGGCGCGGCCACCCGGCAGCGGCGCGCCCGCATCCAGCGGAGACATCCGGCCACGGCCGGCGCCCCCAAAACAAAACCCGCCGCCTGGACCACCGCGAAGACGCCTTGGAGTGCTGGGGCCACGGGCTACCTCCACACGAGGAACAGCACAATGGCCAGAAGCGCCGTCCCGAGCACGTAGGCCAGATACCGCCGGAGGTCGCCGCTCTGGATGACCTTCGCGGTCTTGTCCGATGCGCCGTCGAGCCCCGCGACAAGACGCCCAAGGAACGCGCGGAAGCCCTCGCGCACGGGCGCATAGCCGGGCGGCCGGTCGAGTATGTCGTGCAGCGCATGGGCCGTGCGCGCGCCTGGCGCGGCCTCGCTGAACGCGGCCGCCGCGCCGGTCGGGTGGCTTGCCGCGGCCGGGGCTGCCTCCGCCGCCCTCACTGGGCTTCGGCGCCAGCGGCCGAACAGCGCCGTTTCCTGGTAGAGACCCGTGAACAGACCGGCATGGGCGCCGGCCGGCGGCACCGTGCTGCCGCAGTCCCAAGGCACCACCGCGTCGGGCGGCCGGCGCGCTGCTGCACCGGGCGTGGGTTGCGTCCGGGCTAGCGTGCTTCGGCGCGCCGAAGGCCGGCGGAGACGCACGAGCAGCAACCAGCCGAGCGTCGCGGCGAGCAGCAGCCCGGCGCCCAGCGCCCCGGGTACGATGGTGGAGTGGCCGGCGGCGTCAGTCAACGCCGACCAGGGGACGGCCGATTGGCCAGCCGGCCACGACGCGGGGATCGCGCTCGACACCAACCGGAGGCCGAGTCCCGGAAACAGCCCGAGCGCGGCGCACCCGGCGGCGAGGAGCAGCATCGGGAGGTGCAGCCAGAATCGCGTCGAACGGGGGACATCGTTCAGGGAGCGCTTGGGCCCGGTGGGCAACCCGGTGAGCGTCAGGCTGCAGATCTTGGCGAAGCAAAGCGCGGTGCCTGCGCAGGCGTACGCGATGGCCGCGAAGGCGATGACGACCGCCACCAGAATGGCGATGGAAGAGCCCCCGGCGCCGCCCGGCTGGAGCACTTGGCGGCCGGCGCCGATGAGCGACTGAAACGTGAGCCACTCGCTTGCAAACCCGTTCAGCGGGGGCACGCCGGCAATGGCCAGGGCGCCGACGAGAAAGAACACGGCTGCAAGCCGGGTCGTCCGGAACAGGCCGCGCAGCCGTTCCAGGTGGACCGTGTCGGTGTGCAGTTCGAACGTGGCGGTTGCGAGAAGGAGCAGCCCTTTGAAGAACGCGTGGTTCACGACGTGGAGCAGGGCGGCCATGAGGGCCAGGGCGGCGATCGGCGCGCCCACCCACGGGCGCAGCGCAGCGACGGCGAGGCCGGCGAGAATGAGGCCGATGTTCTCGACCGTGTGGTAGGCCAGGGCGCGTTTCAGGTCGTGTTCGGCCAGCGCGAACTGCACGCCGGCCACGGCGGTGACGCCCGCGAATCCGAGCACGGTCACGCCCGCCCAGAACGGGGCCGGGTCGAGGAAGTCGAAGAGCAGGCGGGCCATGCCGTAGATCCCGATCTTCACCATGACGCTGGAGTGCAGGGCGTGTGCGTTTCCCGGGGAGGAGAAGTTGATGAACGGCAACCAGAGGTGAAACGGTACAACCGCCGCTTTGACTGCGAACCCGCAGAACAGGGTGGAAAACACCGCGGCGCGCAGCCCCTCACCCGTGCTTCCGAGGATACCGCCGTACGCGGCGAACGAGTAGGCGTCTATGCCGGCATGACCGTGGCCGAGCCAGCCGACGAGCAGAACCCCGACCGTCAGGAGGGCGGTGCTGACCTGGCCAGAGACGATGTATACCTTGAGCCCAACCTGCGCCTGGCTCATCTCGGTCCGTTGCTCGCTGGTTGGCCCGGCCCCCGTTGACACCCGCTCGCGCAGGTAGTGCTGCTTGAAGTACACGAACACCGCCGAAGACAGCGTCATGACCTCCCAGGACAGCAGGAGGAGGAACGCGTTGTCGGCGAGCACAATTTGACTCATGGCCAGCAGGAACACGTTGAACGAGAGGGGGATGTAGGCGAGGTTGGCCTTGGGCGATCTGCCGTCGGTGTCGCGCAACGGGAACTTGGTTCTGGCAACCCCGGCTGGCGACAAGTAGCCGAAGGAGAACAGCGCGGTCACCGCCGCAAACGCCGAAACAAGCGCGTGGAACAGTCGCCCCAGCCCGTCGGGCCGATAGGTCAGCGCGAACGGGATGTCGCTTTGGGACCCGAGTCCAGGCCAGAGCGGGACAACCCCATTCGGCGCGGCCTGGGGCTCAGGGAGGGCGAAGCATACGAGGCCCGCCAATCCGGCGAGGAGCGAAAGGCCGAACGCGGCGTGGACGAGCGTTTGGCGAATGCGCGGCCTGCCGCCTCCGAATATCACCCCCGCCAGCGCAACAGAAGCTCCAGCGATGTACAGCCCCCAACTCAGGGTGGCCCCTTGGAGCCAGGTCATGACGGAGCCTCCGTGCCAAACCAACTCTCGGCCGGCCGGGGAAGGATGGCGACTTCCAGCCAGGCCTTGAAGAGCGGGACCTGGAAATCGAACCGTCCGTCGACGGCCTGCAGCAGCCAGCCGGCCTCGAGTTCGGCCAGCGCTGGGGTGACGGCGGCCGGCTCGGCCGCGACCCTCACCTTGTCAGGCAGCCGCGCATCGGCGCGGAGCGAACCACTCGCTTCCTCCGCCGAGAGCGGACGCCCAGCCCGGCCGATGGCGATGAGGAGCGCGCGATCCAGGTTGCCGAGGTCATTCCAGAAGGGGAAAAGGTCCGATTTTGCCGGTCTTTCGGCCCACGACCGCAGCAAGTCGAGTTCGGCCGCGACCACCTGATCGCGGCGCACGCGGTCGTGAAGGCCCGGATCGTGGCGTTGCGCCAATCGACGGCACAGCATCTTGGTGATTCGTGGGTGCCCGCCGCAGGCGTTGAAGACTTCCTGCACGGCGGGCTCGTCGAACGTGCCTTCTCCCACGGGCTCGACGATGAGCGCGCGCACATCGACGTAGTCCAGGGGCCGCAGGCGCACCTCCTCAAGGATGTTGCGCAGCGGCGACTCCGGCACGTCAAGCGGGATGGGCCGGGCACTGCCCACAATCCAACTCATCCAGGGGTTCCCGTTGAGCAGAGTGCGGAATCGGGACAGGAAACCTGGGGCCGCCGTTTCGTTGAAGACCTCGAATTCGTCGACGAGAAAGAGCGGCCGCCCGCCGTTCGCCGCCAATGCGAACAGGTCCTGGACCGCGGCAGCAAAGGTGGCATGCGTCGGGTCGTCCGAACAGCGCTGGAGCCGGGCCGCGGCCTCGCCGACCGCGCTCTCGGTTGCCAGCCCCAGGCCCGTGCCGAGTTGCGCCAGGAGCCGCGAGAAGAACGTCTGGACGAGCCGTGGCTCGCCCGCGACGTCGGCCGCGCTCGCGAGCACCGGAACGAACCGGTCCAGGGCGGGCGCCCATTCGGGGCTGACGTCGAACAGCGGGCGAACGGACGGATCCCGGATAAGGGCGGCAAGAACCTTCAGGAAGGAGGTTTTTCCGCCACCGCGTGGCCCCCGAAGGACGAGGTTCTGGATGCTGCTGCCCGGATGGGCCAACCGCCGCAGCACATTGTGCAACGCCTCCCGCTGCCCGTGGAGGCGTTCAGCGTCGAGCACGGGGTGCTCGGGGTAGTCGAAGGGCTCGGTTGCGGCACGCGCGCGAGCCGGGGCGGCGACATCGAGAAACAGCCCGACGCGCTTCTCGTGCGGGTGGCCGTCGGGGTCGCCGTACCGCACGAGGAAGTCGAGCACCACCCGCCCCGTGGTTCGCGGTCGCAGTTGGAACTCGATCGTCTCGGCCCGCTGTGGCGCAAGGCTGGCGATTCGGCGCACCACCTGGAGCCCCCCGAGGACTTGGTGCTGGGGCGAAGGAAGCGGCCGCACGGCGACATCGAGGGCGGTCCTGCGGCCCACATTCGCGACGGTCACGTAGAAGATGGGCGCGGCGGCCCGCTCGTCAGTGGGCATCTCGATGCGCGGCGTTCCGAGCGTGACGGCAACATCGGGAATGCCGCTCAGCCGACCCGCCAATTGATCCACCGCGGTCGCGGCACCCGCACAGGCCCGCCGTAGGGTCGTGCGTTCGTGCGGCGGGGCGCCGAACAGCGCGGGCAGTTCGCGAATGCGACGCGCCACGTCCCGGAGTTCGCGCGCCCGCCGGTCGGGGTCGCCCCCCGCCGAATCGAGGCGCAGCGCTTCCTCGTGGAGTTCGGCGATGACCAGCGCCCGTTCGAGCAGGCCCCGCAGTGCGGCGTCCGCGGGGCCCCCGGGGCGCGGCTCAGGAAGCCACGGGGCCCCGGCCTCGGCCCGCGACGCCCCAGCCCGGGCCCGCAGTTCGGTGAGCACCGGTTGGCTGAGCGCCCCCGCGTCGGCCAGTTCCTGCAACACGTTGGCCGCAAAATCGAAGTGTTCGGCCCGCGTCGACAGCAGCGGACCGGCGACGAAACCTTGGCGACCTCCCAACTCGAATGCGAAGCGGGCCAGGAGGTCGCGCGTTTCCCGCAACGGTTCGGTCTGGGCGGTGTCGTCGGGCGTGGCTTGGTACCAGCACCGGAGCGCCCGGTTGAACGCCTGAGCGGGGCCCGGCGTCTGGCACTGGGCATCGAGGTGCTGCGTGAGCCGCGTGTGCGCGACGGCGAGCACGCGTTCGTGGCCCCGAGCCTGCCAGTGTCGGGCGGCGCGGTTGCCAACGGTCGCGTAGGCGGCTTCGAGGCCGTTCAAGGTGCCGGTCCTGCCCGCGGACCACGTGGCCGGACCCTCGCGTAACTCCCGCGCCACGGCCGCGAACGGGTCGCACAGGTCGTGGAGCCCCTGGGCCAGAGCAGATTGACCGTGTTCGTCGAGCCAGGCCGCGGTCGGCGGGGCACTTCCGGCCCAGTCCTGCAACCGGAGGGCCTCGTCGAGGAGACCGCTCAGGTCCACGATGCCCAGCGCGTTGCGACAAAGCGCGCCAAGGGGGCCCAGGACGAAGGGCGCCACAGGACAGCCTGCCACGGCGTCAGCGAGGTCCTCCGGCCGTTCAACCGTGGCGCACAAGAACAGCCCCTCCGGTCTGTTTAGGTCGGGGAGCGACGCAAACACCAGGGTCGCCTCCTCGACGCAGTAGGCCAGCTCGGGCCCCGGCAGAACGGCCAGGAGGCCGCTCACCGGCTGGTCTTTGAGCAGGTTCGCAAAACGCAGCCGGCGGATGGCCGTTTCGAGTGCGGCCGACGTCAGGCCGGCTTCGTGGCTACCCGGCGTGCGCAGCCGTCGCTCCAGGCTCAGCACGAGCGCGCGGCGCGTGTCGGCGAGAACGGGGTCGGCCGCGTCCAGGCCCAGCGCGGCGGCCAATTCGAAACGGCGGGAGCCGAGCTGTTCGAGCTCAGGGCGCAGCGCCGCCGCACCGGGCAACAGCAAGACAGGGCCCGGGTACTCGACGGCCAGGTCCAACGCGGGGAGATGCTCCCAGCGGACCCAGCGCAGGCCCTGGTCGGAGGATGGGAGCGGTTCGGGCGCAGAGGGCGCGGCCGGGTCGTTGAACAACAGCAGGCAGCGGTCGTCGGCCACCGTGGCGGCGACCAGGTGGCGGCGCCGGTCGGCAGGGGCCGCACCGAAGCACGCCCTCAGCGCCGCGACCGCCCGGCAGTTGTGCGCATAGCTCCAGCTCAGCATGACGCCATCCGCAAGGCCAATCCGCGGCCCTCTTCTTCGATGAGCATGCGCGGATCCTCGGGCTCGTCACCAATCCAGGCACGACTGGCCGTGGCCAGGGAACGGAGCCGCCCGAGAGCGTCGCGCAGGCCGAGTTTTTCGCCGGGCCACAAGTCTTGCGCAAGTCGTGCCCAAAACACCACCGCGCCAGGCGCCTCGCGCAGCATCTCGAACAGACGCCTAACGTGCGCGGGCGGCGCTGGCGACTCGTCCCACCAGAACCGGGGGCTCTCGGGCCGCGGGCAGCGCTCGGCTACGAGCAGAAACTGGCGAATGGCCCCGATGCGAAAACGGAGACCCGTCGCTTCGGCGGTGAGGTAGCCCTTGTCGAGCAGCGTTCGCTCGGCATCGCTCTGTTCGCCGTGATCCGGGGGACACCAGGCATTGGCCTCAGCCGGCATGAGGAGCCGCATGGCGATAAGCCGCCCCCTTTGCTCGGCCACCGCTGTGGGCCAACGGGCGCCGTCGGCCAGGCTGGCGAGCACCGTGCGCTCGGCAGACGTCCAAGCCGACTCCCACTCCGTTGAGGCGGTCAGGGGGACCCAGTAGAACGGGCCAGTCATCTCCTCCAGCGCCGGCGGGATGGCCGCGTTCCACTCACTGACGGCAACCGCGACCGGTGGCGCTACCGGGGCCTGCCGTCGCACGCGTTCGCGAAGGCTGGGGAGAACCTTCTTGGCCACGAGCTTGGTCAGGAACGGATGGCCACCGCCAAAGGCCCAGGCGGCATCCAGCAGCCACGGCGGCAGCAGCCACTGCCCGGCGGCGCCCGCGTTCAGCATACGCTCGGTGGCGGCGCGATCGAGGGGCCCGAGCGGCACTGGCTGCCAATCGCCCAACGGATCGAACTTCGCGTAGTTGACGAGTGGCCGCCGGCCGTTGAGAAGGCAGGCAACCGAAAGAGGCGGACAATCCAGTCCCGCGCGGCGCAGCAGGCGGAATGCCTCGGGCCGCTCGCCTTCCGGGATTTGCCGCAGCGTCCGATCGATGTCGTCGAAGAAGAGGACGACCGTGCGGATGCGGTTCGCCCTTGCCGCACCGAGCGCCCCTTCCGGGGTCGGATCCACCGGCTTGGCGCCGAATCGACGGCTCAGCGCGGTCGCGAGCGCGTTGCCGATCCGCTCCCGCAGGTCATGGGGAGTTCGGAAGGTGTCGACCTCTGCCGCGAGCCAGGTGGGCCGTCGGTTGAGTTCCTGTACCACCTCCTCGCACACGGAGCTCTTGCCGACGCGGGTCTCGCCAACCACGCCCACCAACGGGCCGATGTGTTCGGGGCCGACCGCGGCATCGAGTCTCGCGAGGATGTCGGCCACTTCCGGTTCTCGGCCGAACAGTTCTTTTCCCGTGGCGCGGTTGTAGTTCCAGGGGTCGGTGATGTCTCGGACTACGTCCGGCATGGCGTCTCCTCCTGAGCGTCCGCCTGAGCTCCCCAGAGAAGGGCCTGGCCGACGGCAAACGGGGCATCGTTCGGCAGCTCGTCCGTTGCGGCCCCCATGCCGACGGCGGTGAGCCCCGCCTCGACCATCTGCCGAACCGTTTCGCTTTCCCTTCCCAAACGATGCACCTCAAGCAGACTGGCGAGCGGGGAAATCATGGAGGAGGTCAGACCGGATCTTGAGGTGAACAGCACGGGCGAAAAGAACCTCCGCTGCAGAGCGGCCCGGATGACCTGCTCGATGTCCCGGTCCTGGGAGGCGAGCGTCTGCAGCAACACGTCCAGGTCGTCGACGAGCAGGGCGTAGCGCCGGCCCGGCGGCGGACGGTTGGCCTCGAGCCATTCGGCAAGAGTGTGGTTCTCGGGGAAGTCGGCCGAGGCCGCCGCCGGGGCGCCCAATGTGTCGCCGAGAGCCCCCCTCGTGACCCCGATCAGGTACCGCGAGAGGCATCGACGCACGTCCGCGGTCGAGTCGGCGGCACAGGCGGCCTGCACGTGCTGTGCGGCCCCGCGCCCATCGACGTAGACCGCGGCTGCGGGCCACTCGGGAGCATCGGCACATTCGAATAGCGCGCGGATGCTGTCGGATGCCGGCCCGCACGAGGCCTCGCACAGCCGCAGGAACCATGTGCGCCCTGCCCCGGGTACGTCCGAGGCCAGGAGCAGGTTGCCTCGCGATGTCATCGCGTCCCGCAGGCGGTCGCGACGGCCCCAGAACAGCCGCACGGCCGCTCCGCCGCGCGGACTGGGCGCATCAAGACAGAACGGCCCGCCCGGGCGGAAGGGATTGGGGGTCGGCTGGCGCGGTTCCTGCGCCCATGCCTCACGGAGCGCGGCGACACCGCGCTCGACGCAACCCCGTCGCACGGCGAAACGCGCAGCCCAAAACCACGGACTGCGCGCCTCGGCCAGGCGCAGTTCCGCGGTCAGTCGGTCGAGGGGCGGGGCGCCGGCACCAGGCACAGCGTCGAGGAACGCGCCCGGCAGCGCAGAAAGACCCTTGGCCTGGCAAGCGGCGGCCAGTCGATCGGCGAGGGGCCCCAGCTGCGGCGCGTCCTGTTGGGCGGCGGCGGACAGGATTGCGGCGAGGCGAGGCTCTCCGGTCTCGGCCAGGCTTCGGCTGGCGGTCAGCAACTCGGCCTGTGCCATGCGAGCCGGGAACTTGTGGTCGAGCAACCACGCCGCGCGGACGACCGTTGCCGCGGGGGGCGGCGCCGCGGCCTCGACATGGGTCACGCCACCCGCGGGCTTGACGAGCCGGTCGGCGAGCTGCGCACAAGCCGTCCGCCATGGACTGTCGGTGCCGGGCACCCCCCCGAGAAGCAGGGCCGATTCGATGGGCACGTGCACCGCGATCGGCCGTCCGATGATGCGCCCGGCCGCCTGAGTGGACGCCCACAAGTCGTGTGCCTCGGCGGGAACCGGACAGGCCACCCACACCTCGGCGAGCGGTGAGGCTCCGCGCCGGGCAGCCACGTTGCGAAGCTCGCTGACTACGCGATTTGCGGTGGCGACCTCGGCGGCTGCAAGCGGCGTGAACTCGACGAGCAGGTCTGCGAGCATCGCCGTCGCCAGGCGAGCGAGCGGTGTGGCGCCCGGCGCCGCGTCGACGAGCACGTAGTCCCAGGCGCTTTGGCCGTCGGGGTCCGCGTTCGCGAGCAGCTGTCGAACGCGTTGCCACGGCACGTCTGGCGCGAAGGCGTCGGCTGGAAGTACCGCTCCTTGCCCATCTTCGGCGGACGCGCCGGAACCGTGCGCAGCGACCAGGCCCAGCCGGCCCGGGCCAGCCGCCGGCACCGGGGTCACGCAGCGCAGCACGGTTTCCGCCTCTCGCTGCCCGGCCGCGAACCCGGTAAGCCAGTGCGCGAAGCCTCTCGGGGGCAACGCCGTCGCCGCGAACGCCGGCTGGTCCTGCAGCCCGGGACGCGAGAAGTCGAGGTCCCACAGCAGAACCCTCCGGCCCTTCGTGACAAGGTTCCGGGCTACCTCGACCAGGGTCGTCGTCCGCCCGATACCTGCCCGGTGACCGTGGAAGGTCACGAACAGCGTCCGCCCCTGAAGAGCACTCCGCGCCATGGCCTGCTTCTGCTCCGACATGCCCGAGCAGCGTTCGTTCGGGCGACGCTCGAACCGCGAACGCGCCGCTGCTCCCCCACGGCGACGCAGTCTAGCACCGGACCGATGAAGCGCGAAGAATCGAGGTGCCCTCGGCACTGCCGCTCGACAACCACAATACACCCCTATTATCACTCCGTCACAACTCCGTATATGAACGGAGTTGTAATGTAATTGTAAAGCATAAGTAACGGACCTATCCAGAGCCAACGACGACCCGCCACCACGCCCCCCGGGGCCGACGGGCGGCGGGATGGAGGCAGGCGATGGCACGCGCAAGGAGCGCTACGACGGCGGGCCTTTCGGGCAAGGTCGACAACGGGGTGTTCTGCCAGCGGGGGCGCGGCACGTACGTGCGGCGGTACACGAAGCCGAAGAACCCCAACACGGTGCCGCAACAGGCACAGCGAGGGCGCTTCGCGGCGGCCGTCGCGGCCCGGAAGGGGCTCTCGGCCGAAGCGCAGGCCGACTGGCAGCGCCGCGCGCGGCGCGACCGCCGCACCGGCTACCACCTGTTCGTGGGCCAGTTCCTCGCGCAGCAGACGGCGCCGGCAGGAGCCCCGCCGGTGCGGGCGTAGGGGTCGCCTTCGCGCGAAGGCCATCGGCGGGCGGTGCTCCAAGGCGCGGCGCTGCTGCCGCGGCCGACGACCCGACGCACGACGCCTCGTCCGCGGCCCCGCTCTCGCCGGCCCGGCGCCGCGCGCCCTGACTCGGGGACGGCAACCGGCAGCGAGACGCCCAGCCCGCACGCCCGCACGCCCTCCCCTGCCACGCCCAGCGGGAAAGCCGCCGGCCGCACGCCGGCATCGCCCCGGCCAAAGCCAGCCCGACGCGTGACCGCGCCTCGACCCGAGGCCGCCCCGCAAGCCCTCCCCCGCCAGCCCCGGCGCCACAGCGAGCGACCACGGACCAGCCACGCAACTGCCCCATCGCGAGCGCGAGCGGCCGCACACCCGCCTCACAACCGCCCCTGCCGAGACGCCGCGCGCACGCCCCCCGGCCACGCCGGGACCGCCCTCCGCCCGACGCACCCATCTTGGACGAAAGTTGGACCGACGTTGGACTTCATTGGACTGGTGCCGCAGACCGGCCTGGCGTGCGCTCCCGCGGCCTCTGGGCCCCGCGGCATGGCCCCGGGGAGTTGGACTTTCCAGCCCTCCGGGGCCGAGTGGCGGCCCATCCGTAGAGACCCCGCAGACCCGCATGATTGCTGGCCGAAACGGCCATTGGGCGCCCCCTGCCCACCCGTGGCACGAAGCGTGCTGAGGGCAAGAGTCAGGTCGCGCGTTCAAGGCGAACGCGAGGCGGCCCCCACTCGACGGCCGGAAGACCGGCCATAGGGAGAAGCACAATGGCGAAGATTCTGAACAACATGGTGTTGCACGGCGTCAGCGGCGGCCTGGGCGGCCAGGTGGTGGTGCGCCAGACGCAGCGGGGCGGCGTGCTCGCGGCGAATCCGAAGGACCAGGGCGACCGCGAGCCCACGCCGGCGCAGCGCGAACAGCGCGAGCGCTTCCGGCAGGCCCTGGCGTACGGGCGCGGCGCGCAGGACCGCGACGAGTACCAGGCCGCTGCCGAAACGCGCAAGATCAGCGCGTTCAACGTGGCGACGGCCGACTTCCTCCATCCGCCCGAAATCACCGAGGTCGACGCCGGCGACTACGCGGGCCACGCGGGCGAACCCATCCACGTGCGGGCCATCGACGACGTGCAGGTGCGCGAGGTGCGCCTGTCCATCGTGCGCGAAGACGGCTCGCTCATCGAAGCCGGCCAGGCCGTCCGCTCGGCGAGCGACCTCACGCTGTGGACCTACACGGCGAACGAAAACGCCGACGCCTCGCACGTGAAGCTCGTGGCCGAGGCCGTCGACCTCGCCGGGCGTTCGGCGTCCCGCGAAGCGTAGCGGTCCGACCGGCGAGACGCCCAACTCCGACCCGCTGCCGGCCTCATCCCACCTGCGGCGGGTGGACGGCTCTCCGCGTCGTGACGGCTTGCCCAGGCCGGCGCGCGGTGTTCTCGGGTGGCTCCGCCGGGCGCCGGCCCCTCGCCTCTCCGCGTCACGTTCCGCCCCGCCGTCCCGTCTCTCGCGGTGGCGCGGAACCCGCTCTCGGTCGGGGCAGCATCCCCCGGGCCGGCGCGCGGCGTTTTCGGATCCCTCTGCCGCGCGCCGGCCCCTCTCCTCCGCACGTAGGATCTCGGTGTTGCCGCGCCGACGGCCCGGCGACCGCGAGACCGCCGCCGAGGGTCTCCGCCTGCGCATCGCCCTGATGCGCGTCTTCGACCGCTGCGAGCGCGACATCGTGTTCTTCGGAGACGAGGCCGGCTCATGGCAGGTCGGCGTCCCCGGGAACGCGTGCTGCCCGCCTGGTCTCGCAGCCTGTCGCCGACGATGGAGGCGTACGACTGGGCCGAGACCGGCATCGACGCGCTCAACGATTGCGGCAGCCACCGGACCGACGAGCTCCTCGCCGCCGCCTGCGCCGGCGCTACACCGGAGCAACGGCAGACGCTCCACGACTTCGCGGCCAGCTTGCTCCGCAGCCGGTGAACCCCGGGCGGGGGTGCAGCACGGTTGCTGCGTCGTGACGCGGAGCGGGCGGGAGCCCGGCCACAGGCTCGGCGCGGGGAGCCGGTGACGGTGGGCACTCGGCGCCAGCCCGCCCGGGGCGCCGAGCAACCCCGAGCCCGGCTTCGAACTCACGGGGTCGCGCTGGCCGCGGGAGCCGTGGCGAACACCGATCGCTGCCGGTTCACGAGGAGGAAGCGACCGCGGACGGGCGCATGCCACAAGAGAAAACAGGTGGTTGCGAGCAAGGACGAGGGCGAACTGCGGAACCTCCGGCCGTGTCCTGTAGTGCAACCCCGGCTCACTCGTTGACGGCCCGCCGGGGCGGCTCGGCCACGACGGGTTCGTCGAATCCGCTGCGAAGCCGCACCCCGAGCGCGTCCAGGATGCGGCTCGCCCGCTCGACCGTGACGCCGTGGTACTCGTTGCGCTCGTCGCGCGATACCTGCGATTCGTGCACGCCGAGCCGCTCGGCGAGCTGCCGCTGGGTGAGCCCGCGGGCTATGCGCAGCCCGACGAGGGTATCTCCGAGCCCGTGAAGGTTCACTATCTCCGCGACGTCGCCGCGCCGGAGTCGTTCGTAGCTCGCGACCTCCTCCCCGAGCTGCTCGTGGAAGGAACCGAGCGGTGCGAGGGCCCGCTCGACCTCGTCGGTCGAGAGCCCCAACTGCTCCAAGTGGGCGCGCTGCAGGTCCAGCCGTTCGCGCTGTTCGTGCAGGCGGCGCGCGGCCTCCTGGTACTCGGGCTCGCTGCGGATCATGGCTTGCCTCCCGAAACGATGCGGACGATCCCCTTCGGCCGGCCATCCCTCCGCGAGAGCCGGAACGCGGAGGGGAACTCCAGTTCGTTGCCGTGCCGGTCGCAGATGCCGGACAGCTGCCCGACGTGCGGGTACAACTCGACCCGGTACGCGTGCCACATCGGCAGCTGTTTCTTCGGGTAGCCGCGATAGGGCCGGCGGCTCGCTGGCGCCCAAGTCCAAGCCTTGAGAGGGTCGAGGAGATTCAGGCGGGCCTCCAGCCGGCCGCTCGCGAGTTCCATCAGGTCACACACGAAGTACCCGTCGATGTCGTTCGGGTGGTCCTTGTCTTCGGCGAAGGACCCATCGACGAAGATCTCCTTGACCCCGACCTGCCAGAGTTGGCGAACAAGAACGCAGAGGTTGTCGACGAGATGCGCGCGCCAGGCCGCGTCCCAGTTCGGACGCGCCGCGCCCGGACCGTGCACGAGCATCGACGCTCGCAATTCGCCGAGCGAGAACGCGTAGTCGCCCGGAGGCAGGAGCCCGTCATCCGAGAACTCTGGCAACATCCGCCCATTCCGTTGGCCGCTCGGCGGCCGTCGTCGTGCGCACGAACCAACGACCCATCATTCTTGTCAAGTTTGACAACGGCGTCAAGTCTGCCGACGATGTCGACGACGAGCCGCGAGACGGGCGGGTCGGTGTATCGCGTCTCCCGGAATCCGACGCATCATGAGGCGCGCTGCGGACACGGCGTGGGGAAGCGTCCTGCCGAAGCCGAAGCGACGACCGTTCTGCAGCGAGCAGTCGCTGACACCTCCGCGGGACGAAACCACCATCACCGGAGCTGGCCACAAGGCCCGCCATCGGCACGCCAGGAGCGCTTGGCATGGAGCCGAACAAGCGGTCTGTTTTCGATCTGCCGCCGGCGGAGAAACTCCAGTTGGTCGAAGACCTCTGGGACGATCTCGCCGCGAACCCGGGCGGCGTTCCGGTCGTGGACGGGCACAAGCAAGAGCTCGACCGCCGCAAGGCCGACGCATCGGCCGCGCCCGGCCGCGGCCTGGCCTGGCAAGAGGTCAAGCGCAGGGCCCGGAGTCGGCATGGCCGTTGAACGCGCGTTCGCTCCCGCCGTCGCTGAGGATGTCGAGCAAGCCTTCGATGGCCGCGAGCGGCGCCGAGTCGGGGAGGTCGATGAAGCCAGTCACGCCAAGCGTCGCGAGCGAAATCGAGCGCTTCTTGCAGAGCGGCGACACCGACCCGCACCACGCGGCGTGGTCGGGCCGGTCCTTCATGGAGCGCGCGGGGATGGCGCACCAGGACCTCACCGATGCGCTCGTCGCCCAGGTCAAGGAGCGGTCCCGCGCGTGGACGCCGCCCGCGGCGCTGCGGGACCTCGACGTGGCGGCCTTCACGCGCCGCAAGGTGGCGCCGATGGTCCGCGGGCTCTTCCCCCGGGCCGAGCAGGACATCGTGCTCGCGCTCGTCGAGCGGTCGGTGGTGTTCCTCACGCCGCGCAACATCGAACACGTCCTGCGTTGTGAAGCACATTGGCCGAGGTCGGCCTGGGATATTGCCAACCTGTACCTCGGCAGCATCGGCGCCGAGCTGCTCTGCGCGGATGCGCCGCGGATCGTCGGCCTGAGCTAGGAGTTCAACTGCTTCGTCTCGCCGGCCTACTTCGAGGAGGACGACCCGTTTGCCGACTTCGTGGTCCACGAGGTCGCGCACATCTTCCACAACTGCAAGCGCCGCACCGCGGGCCTCGTCGAGACGCGCCGCCGGGAGTGGCTGCTCGACATCGCCTTCCGCAAGCGCGAGACCTTCGCCTACGCCTGCGGGGCCTACGCGCGGGTCTGCGAACGCGCGCCGCGCGCACGCGAACGCGTGGCGATGGCCGACGAGCTCGACGCTCACTTCGCCAACGGTGACGGGCGGGTCGATCCGGCAGAGGTCGGGGACATCGTCCGCGAGGCCGCCGCTCGGCGCAACGGCTGGAAGGCCATCCTGGCGCGCTGCGCACCGCCGCCGTGTGGACACGGACGGCAGCACGGTCCGAACAGGGCCGCAGAGGACCGAACGGTCGAAGGGGTTGCGCATGTTGAACGCGCTGGAAGCGGCGGCTGAACGGGATGGCGCCGTCCGGCTGCACGTCGCCGCAGCCGCTCATGGGCGAGCGGGGACCGCCGGCAAGAACAATTGTCGCCCACCGGCAGAGGCGGCTGACGTCGGACGCGCGCACTACGGCTCGACGAAATCGGTGGCCGTGACCTCGACGAGGTTGGCCTCCCATGTTCCAGTGAGGTAGGCGTTCAACGCGAATGCGACGGTGGACATTCGATGGAGGCTTTCCGGCACGGTGACGTCCAGCGTGAGGAGCCACCTTCGACCCACCCCACATCGAGCGAATCGAGCGTCGAGCTGTCGCACAGCCTTCGCTATCGCGTCGGCGCTTGGTGCGCCTTGTCGAAGCGGCGCACCCACGCTGGTCTCCCGCAGACCGAGAAGCGCAACCAGAATTTCGCAGGCTTCCCGGTATGGCCGCCAGTAGAGCCTGGAAACGCGCTCGCGCCCCTGTTCGTCGAAGTTCTCGCCCTTGGTGGGGACGCGGGTCAGGAGGTTGTTCAACGTGCGCCGCGCCTGCTCGACTAGGAGCTGCGCCCCGCCATTTTGCTGAATGGAGCCGACCGTTCTGGGGTCGCGCCACAGCGCGTCGCGAAGTGCAGACAGCGTCTCGTTTGCGAGTTGGGGGTTGAAGGTCTCGAAGGCGGTGTGCCGTTGGAGTCTATCCACCAGACGATCCAGGATCGGTCGCTGTCTTCCCGCCCCGCTTCCCACGAGGTCACGAAGTAGCCGAAGAGTCGACCGGCATCGAGGAATACGCCGCTCCTCGCCTCGCGCGTTCTTCGCGGTAACGAATTCGTCGCTCGCTACGTCGTCGAGCCGCAACACCAGGGCATTGACCTCGGCGGGCGCGTCCTCATGAAGGAGGCAAAGCAGCTCAAGCGCTCGTGGCACGTTTTCTGGGGAAATGTCCTGATCGCTGATGTCCTTCTGCATCTCGGAGACAAACGCGCCGTACGCGGCCACAACCGCCGACGGCGCACCCGCAAGCGAGCGGCCCGATGACCAACAGGCCCTTGTTACCCTGTACAGATAGCGGCCGAACCGCTCGTCATGCACACCTCTGTAGACTTGACCAGCAGCCTCGACGAACCGGCAGACATCTTCGTCGGTCCAGGCCAAGAGCCTTGCCGACGGGACTTCGCCCGTGGTGCCGCGCGGCCCCCGATCCGCAGTGGTAACCCATCGTGCCTGGAGGCGGCCAAAGGGTGCTCGGAGGCCTGCGTCTGGCTCGAGCGAAAGATGGTAGCTCGCATCCAACCCGTAGCGGTACTCCAGGCGCAGGGAAACCCGGAAATCCTCCGCCAGAGGGAAGGCGCTGGACTCGACCCTCGCCTCCCACGCCAGCGGTCGCGTGCCACCGCGGCCCATCAGCAATGGAAACGAAAACGCGGCTTGGCCCCGCCCGAGGGTGAGAGGCTCATCCACGATGAATGCGCGGGCCTCACCCAGGAACGGGTCGACGACAGTGTCCTTGTCCAGAAGATGCAACTCCCCGAAGTGGCCGTCGCGAATTACTTCGAGCGACAGGTCCGGCAGCCACTCCATCCATACGCGGCAGCCTCGCTCAAGGCGAACCACGGCCTGGCGCGCGCCCGTCGCGATCATCTCAGGCCCGACAAATGCAGGGACCGGGAGCCTCGCTCGCCGCAACCGCGCATCCAGCATTCGCTTGGCTCGCTCTCGCGCGTCCGGAAGCGTGAAGGCGTCCCCGACGAACAGCATGTGCGTCGACGATCCGCGAGGCGCGCGCACCAGCGGCGAGGTGGCCTCGACCGCATCGGCCAGCGACTTCACCCAGTTGCCAACCATGCCGTCGAACTGCGACGGGTTGTGCGCCACCCGGAGTAGCAGATCTTCGCCCTCGGCCGATGAATGAGTTCGCACTGTCCGGCTGCGCACGGCCCCAAGTAAGCCATCGGGCACGCCAACCCGGACGAGATCCTCTGCCAGGGAACGACGCTCGATCGCTGACAGCGCCTCAGGCTTGTTGTTGAGCGAAGCGGAGATCCTGTTCTCGGCGTAGCGTTCGAGGAGCGTCTGCCACCCGAGCATCTCCAAGTCCTCGTCGGGCGGGAGCGGTGGCTTCCGCTCCCAGTACAACCCGCCTGTGCTGGGGAACTCGGCCTCCAACTTGGGATCATGCCTTGCGACCAGAAGCGTAAGAGTCGTTCGTCCGAATTCCGTGTCCACGACGACGACGTGATCGCCGGCGCCAACCCCGCAGCCCCGGAAGGCCTCGGTGGCTTGCCATGCAACCGCCGCGCAGACACTTCGCCATACAGGAAGACTCCCCCTGAACCGTGAGGTCATCGCGGCACGTAGCGACCGCTGGGAGAACTCGTCGATCGCATCTGGCACGGCGTACGCGATCCGCGCAGTCGGGGACGCATCGAGCTCGCTTGCGACCTCCTCGACGATACGCGAGGTCGCGAGCGCGAGGGTTCCCCCATCATCCTCGCCCTCCACGTCGAGCGCATCTCCCATCGAGTAGATCCGGTGGGCCGGCGTGCCCAACCGCAGGCGGCGGTCTGGGCGCCCCGGCAGCCACTCGAAGCCTTCCCCGTCCGCGAGCTGACAAGCTGCGACCCAGCCGTCCTTCTTGTGCACGCGTCCGCCACCGGCGTCGATGCCGATGGAGGATGCGTGAAACGCGACGCCGATGTGCGCGGCGCTGGCGGAAACCGCGATGCTTCTTGAAGGCCGCTGCGCGACGCGGCGAGGTCGCGATCCGCACTTCGTGAGCAACGTCGCCGCGATGGCGTCCGCGACATGGCAGAGCCCGTCCAGATCGCCCCAACTTCTCGGGGCGCCTACACCGATGTCGTCGCACCCATCGGCAGCGATGGCGATACCGCGACCTGGGGCGAGCGGCTCGGGCGCGAGTTGAAGTTCGATGACCACAGGCTCGACCGCGCCACGCTCCTGCAGTCCTTCGCCCTTCAATGGGACCAAATGCGCCACAAGCAGATTCTGCTGTGCAGAGAGACACAGGAGAACGCGCGTGTCGCGCAGTCCCTCGGGTGTGACGAGGAACTCGAACGACGCGTCTTCCGACCAGACACGCGTGCCCGACCTTTCGGAGACTTGGAGCAGCCCGAATGGCCCCCCTTCGACGCCGAGAGAGAGCCGCCCCGGACTGTCCCAGAACAGCACCTCCGCACACCTCACGAGGCGAGCGGTGACCAAGAAGAAGAGCGCCACGGTGGCGCGCTCGGGGAGAGAGCGCCAAGCGGCGTGCAACTCGGCTTCGTCATCTCGAAGCCAACGCCACACCCTGTAGATCTTCGAGTAGGCAGGGTCGCTGAGCAGCACGTTGTTTGGGCGGACCCGGGTTGCCACCGGGATCTCCCCGAGAGCCGACCGGCGCAGTCGCTCACCGCATAGCGACAGGACGGCGTTGAAGCGCGCTGCGCGCTCAGTGCTGTCCGCCGTGCGGTCGTAGGCGGCCCCGTATGCCAGGCGCGCCCCGAGCCGCTGAGCGAGCAGCTTCCCAACCGCACGAGCGGCACGGTTCTCTGGCGTGTCCGCCGTGATTCGGCGAAGGACCCCGAGGGCGTGCGTGTGACCCGCGAGCTTCTCCCTCACCGTCCGTCCAGGAAGCCTGGCCATCCATGCCACGGACCGAGGGTCCACGTCCCGCAGGCGGTGGAACGGGAGCTGCTCGTGCGTGCGTTCGAGTCGAGTCCGATGTCTGTCGATGATTTCTGCCAGGGGCCGCTCGGCGAGTTCTGCCGCGCACGCGAGCCGATCGCAAGGAAGTGGACGACGTCCCTCGGACGACGCGATGTCCAGCCGCTCCAAGTACGCGAGCAACGACTGGGGCAGCGGGGCGCCGGTCCGCGGGTCCCGGTCGGTTGCGCGGGTGAGGATGTGCTCCACAACCTGCGCCGTGATCCACCAGGCACCTTCCACGGTTGGCGCTGACGCGGCCGCGATCTGCTCGAGGTCCTCCGCGCTCGGGAGCGGCGGCGGAAGGCGCACTCGCCGCTTAGCGCCGGCCTTTGCCGCCCCCCGTGCCGCTGGGCCACCCTTGTGCCGACCGCTCATTCGTCCGCCTCGAGGTAGCGCGCGCTGTTCCAAGCGAAGGCCCCGCTGCCGACGCGGCACGCGATCTCGAAGTCCTCGGTGAGGCGAAGGCCGAGATTCTGGTCGTCCAATTGCTTGCGGATCGGGTCCAGGCACTTGCGCTGCGCATCGCCCGTCGTCTCGATCCCGCGGAGTTTGGGCATGACCTTCAAGACGAGCTGGTCCTCGAAGGCGCGCCGCATCGCTCGAGTCAGCGCATCGCGGTCGTTCCGCCCCTGTGCGTCGATCACCTCCGGATGGTTCGCCAGGTAGTACTCGACCGATTGCCACACGCGATGCCCAAGAGCGCGCCCTACGTGCTCGAGGTGACCGTTCAGGCTTTCGAGGGCGCCGCGGTAGATCGCGACGTCCTTTGGGGTGAAGGGCGACCGCGTCCTCGTCCAGGACTCCCAGGTCTCCAAGGGCAGGAGCCGCCGCTCTGCCCCGAGGCTGACATCCGCACGACTGAAGAGCGTTCGCGGTCGCGGGAAGAACAGTAGGTTGCTGCGGTCGATGACCTTGTCGGATAGCGTCTTGGTCGTCTCGTCCTCGTTCATCGTGCCAACCCAGAGGATGTTCCGTCCGAGTTGGAGTTGGTACGGCTGCATCCCCGCGCCCAGGTCGATGGGGACGAAGACGCTCTGGCCCGCGACGAGCGGCTTCCCGAGGCGGCTGATCTGTTCGCTGAAGTAGTGCTCGACGTGCGCCAGGTTCATCTCGTCGAGCAACACCAGGAGGACGCGGTCTGAGAACCCGTGCTTGTAGCTCGCGCCCTCGGGTGCCTTCTGGCTCTGCACCATGGCGCGCAGGAGCTCGGTCGCGTTGTACCGGTTGTCGATCGAGTTGAAGAACCCGAAGAGGGACTGTGGGCTATCCCAATTCGGCTGGACGGCCACATCGTGGAAAGCGAGCCCGCCGAAGTGAGCGTAGAGCCGCGGGAGCGCCGACTTGCCGGTCCCGCTCACGCCGGCCAGAACGGTGAACGGCGACAACTCTGCCGTCTTCAGCGCCGTGTGGAACTGGTAGACGAGCCGCTTCGGGAACCTGAACCCGCTCTCCTCGCAGGCGACCGCGATGCGCTCCAACCACGCTACTTCGGTGAGTTCCTCCTCGACGGGCGCCCGCTTGAGATCCTCCCAGAGCGGTGTCTCGATCTCTCCGACGCGCGCCGCGATCTCTTGCGGCTTCTCGTAGAGGCTGCGCATGCGGTTGACTTCAGCGGCGTACTTCTCCATCTCGCCGCGCAGGACTTCGAGACGACGCTCGGCGACCTCGCGCTGCTCGCGTTGCGCCTCGAGGCCCTGCACCCCGACGTGCCACCTGGTGCGTTCCGCGCGGAGCTGTGTGAGTTCGAGCAGAAGGCGTTCGCGCTCCTCGTTCCAAGCGCGGTGTTGCTCCTGCAACTCGACGAGCCGCTCCTTGTCGGACGCGCTCGGCCGACGGAGCAACTCCTTCTCAAGGTCGCCGATCTTGTTCGCCTGCTGCGCGATGCGCTTCTCGATGGCGGCGGGGTCGTCTCCAAATCGCGCCAAGAGGTCGCGCGACGCGGCCAACTGAGAGTCGAGCGAGATGACCAAGTCGCGATCCCGTCCGTGGTCCTCGCGCAGCGCGGCCAACTGCCGCTCCAACGACGCCACCTGGTCACGAGCCCTTTCCACGATGGACCGCTCGATGCCGGCGCGGTACCCCGCGAGGTCCTCCTCCTTCCAACGCAGGTCGCCGAGACCACGGCGAAGCTCGGCCTCCATCTCCACGAGCCGCGCGCGCTCCCTCCGGATGTCCTCAAGTAAGTTCTGCTGCTCCTTGGAGAATCGAGCTCGCTCTTCGGCGAGCGCTGCGTCATGAGCAGCACGCTCGCCCGCGAGCTTCGCCAGGTGGCGCTGACGATCGGCTTCAAGCCCCTCGTCGAGAGCGGCAGTGCGCGTTCGCCGCTCATCGGCGAGCCGCCTATCGAGGTCTTCGATGCCCCGCAGTCGAGCGTCGTCCAACTCGGACTGCAGGCGCTCCACCTCGGAACGCAACGACGTGTGACCCTTCGTGAGTTCGGCGAGCGCTTCACGGTTCTTGGCGGCGAACCCTTCGCTCGCCTCGATCTCACGCTGCGTCACGTCACGGGCGCGCGCCTCGAGGGAACTCTCCATCTCGGCCAGCTGCTTACGCCGCTTCGCGACATCGGCGAGGTCTCGCTGGACCTTCGACCTCGCGGCCTCGACGTCGGCTTCACGTTCCTTGAGCGCGACGGCTTGGTCCCTGGCCTGCAGCTCACGCTCCGTCACCGCCTGCTCTCGTGCGGCCAGAGACTGCTCGCGCGCGTAGACTTGCTTGAGGCGAGCCGCTGCGTCCACGTCGATTTCGGTGGCCGCGCTCGTCGGGCCCGCGTCGGCGGTGATGGCTTCTTCGTCTCGGCCGCTCATGTCTTCAGTCTCCTCAATCAATCGTTTCGAGCATCGCCCGAATGTCGTTGGCAACCATCGTTTCGAGCTCTGCAACGACGAGTGGCGTGACCCAGGGAGCGACATCGTTGCCGTTACCGCGCGCATCAACGAGCCTGCCCACGTGAAGAAGCAAGGCGGGGATCCTCTTTGCGACCTGGCGAAGCGGATGAGCGACTTGCTGTTGCGCTGCGAGCAGCTGCGCCGCCACGCGCGCAGACAAGGTCTCCCCGTGGCCCTGCGCGACCCGTCGGATGCGGTTCGCCTTCGCGTGTGTGAGGGCCTCGGGGAGCTGCCCCGAGACCTCGGTCTCGAAGCCGACTGCGACGGCAGCAGACGCGAGGAGATCGGCGTTTCGCCCCCGGTCGTTCGAGATCGTCTGCGCAACGGAGGCTGGCGTCGATGCCTGGGCTTCGACCTCGGCGAAGACCGCCTCCATCGCGATGGTGATGGCGACGACGGCATCGCGACCGCGGGTGTTCAATGTCTCCGGGACGGTTGTGGTCGAACAAGAGAGCAGCTTCACGAGTAGCGAGGCATGGTGCATCTCGATCATGCGCGTGCGCAGATTGGGGCGCTCGGCGAGACCCGGATAGCCGTCGGCGACCTGCTCGGCTCGTGCTCGAACGCGGAGGAGCAAGTCGGCGCCCCAAGTCAGCTCCTCGCGGCCAGCTTCGACGTCCACGGGACCGGCTCCCACGAGCGCCCGGAGCACGGAGAACAAACTGTCTCGCATCTCAGTAGCGACCTCAGCGCTCGGAACCGAGGCGGTATCGTGCGCGGCATCGATCCTGAGCTTACGGAGATCCGCGAGGTACTCGAGCGCGTCAGGTTCGCGGGTACCGAGGGCGGTCAGTGGGTGGTCAGGATTGCGCTGTGCCGCGAGCAGTGCCGCTGCCAAGCGACCAGGCATCTTCGCGTTTCCGAAGCAGATGGCCCCCTTCACGGCGCCGCGGGTTACGCTCAGAAGCGGTACGGTATTCTTCGGGGCGTTGAACCCGAGTTGCTCGGCGACCCCTCGAAGCAGCGATGCGTTCTCGGGCGCGTCCTCTCCGAGCACCAAGAACAGGGTCGGGTCCGGGTAGAGCGACACCAGCCAGCCGAACAACCTATCGATGGCGGCGTAGGCGTTTCCGAGGAAGTCCTGGATCGGTTTGGCGGTCCCTGCCCCTTCTAGGCGCACGTCAGCCTCTGCGAGCCGCGCCAGGACGTCTGGAGGCAACAGATTGGCAGCTTCGCCTAGACGCCGCGCGACGCGCTCTGTGGCGGACCTCCCGGCCTCCGCTAGGTACAAGGCGAGGTCGCCCTCGTCCACGTGCCACGCTTTGCCGGCGACCTCATCGAGCAGCTTCGCGAGGTTGTGCTTGCCCTCCTTGGCGAGCCTCGTTACGCCAGGGCGAAGGACATCGCTGACGCCGAGCCCACATGGGTCGGTCACGAGCCATGAGCGCTGCCGCGCGTCCTTCGGAATGAACACGTACGATGCGACGAAGATCGGCTCGGGGTCGAGCCCGATAACGCGCAATCCCTTGGACTTCAGTCCATCGATCACCTCGTCGAACCCCCCGGCGCGCGAGGACTCACGCCGGAACGCGCGAACGCGTCGCCCGTGATGGCGCGCTGCGTTCTGCGCTTCGTATGCGCTCGGCGTGTTGGGGCGCGCTCCTGGGCCTGGCCAGATTGCGTTGGCGAGTACCGTCTCCGGATGGCCTTGCGTACCCCTCTGGAACTTCACCCTCGCCTTCTCGAAGTCTGCCTCCACGATCGGCAAGCTGCCTCGGTGGACGCGCGGCCAGACGCGCAGGCTGTGTCCATCGACGAAGATGTAGCCCGCGTCCTCGACTTCGCCGGACTCATCATCCTCGACCATGAGCCGGAGGGCACAGGGCGTCGGAGACAGCGTGTCATCGAGTGCGCCCATCTCGCGGAGTTGCTCCGCGACGAAGCCGGTGAGATCGACGGAAAGCGCCAGCCGCCGAGCGATCTCTTCAACGTCCCTGACGCCCGCGCGGCACATGTCGAGCGCCGCTCGCTGGAATACGTTAAACGGCGGGTTACCGCGCGTCGGCAGGAGCACCTTGTAGGCGAAGGCGGGCCATAGGAACCACCTCCGCGTGTCCCGGTCCAACCTAAACGGTGCTGAGGTTGCGCCGAAGTCGACGACGGGCGTGGCGCGGTCAAACACGGGCGGCATCGCGCACCTCGCTCAGTTTGTGGAACTCGACCAAGGGGCTGATGGCCCTCGGCGCGTTGGGCGCGCGCAGCATCCCGTCGTCACCAACGACAATGAGGAGGCGCTTCTGGCGGCTCATCGCGACGCAGAGGCGGTTCGGCGATGTGACGTGGCCGAAGATTCCGCGTGTGTTGCTACGAACCATCGAGAGGAACACGACATCGAACTCCATGCCCTGGAACGCGTCGACGGTGCCGAACCGGAGGCGCTCCGCGACCCGGCCATTCGGGAGTTGCAACTCCCGGTAGGGATCGACGATCTCCGTGGCCTCGTCCGTTCGAGCGACGATGCCGGCTTCCACGAGTGCATCTTCGATCGCGTTGACCTGCTGCTTGTAGAAGGAGATCACGCCGAAGCTCAGCTCGCGGCCCTCCATCGAGTCCATGAGCCGCTTCAACTCCGCGACGATCACCCGCGCCTCAACGGGACGCGACTTGCTTTGGCCATCATGCTCCGGGCCGAGTTCGCGCGGCACGCTGAGCCACGATGCCGGTCCGCAATGGCCGGGCAGCGAGTGAACGAAGTCCGAAGCAGGACGGGGCGACCTGAAGGCCTCACCCTGGGGTTTGTAGAACTGGTCGCTGACGAACTGTCCCAGCACGGGGTGCATGCGGTACTGCTCGTCGAGGGTGACGACGCGCGGGATGCCGTCGCGCTCCTCGCGCTTCTTGAGATCCTTGAAGAGTCGCTCGAACAGACTTTCGCGAAGCAACTCGCCCGCGCGATCCGCTTCGCTATTGCCCGAGGAGAGCGCCTCTTCGAGTTCGCGCTCGAGCTCCAGATCGAGGATGTGCGGGAGCTGACGGTGGTCGCCGACGAGCACGATCCGTCGCCTTGCGCGAGCCATCGGGATGAACAGGTCGAGCGGCATCGCGCGCGCGGCCTCATCCACGACGACGGTGTCGTAACCCTCGGAGCCCTTGAGCGTTGCGAGCTCCTGCCTTGCCGACTGCTGGCAGGTGGCCGCGAACACCGACGTGTACGAGATGACGGCGCGCTTGACGGCTTCGGGCTCTCCTTCGAGCGCCGCCAGGAACCTCCACGTCGCTTCGTCTGCCGCGTCTCGCGACGTGTTCTGGCGCTGCTCAATCTGGTCGCGCACTTCGCTCAGAATCTCGAGGACGTCGGTGCGAACACGCGGGATGGTGTCCTCTGTGCGGTCGGACGGGACCAACTCGAGCAACAGCCGGCGGCGGAGTGCGCGAAGGTCGTCGAGAAACGGCGGGACTCCAGCCCCGCTCCATCGCGAGGCAGTCTCGATCGGCTTATTCGCCTGCTCGTCTCGAAGCCCGGAGCGGGCGAACTCGCGCGCGAGCCGGTCGGCGTTTCGCGGCCCATCATCCGCGAAGGGACGGGCGTCGCAGCGCAGCGCACGCACGCAGCGAACGAGGCGCTCGCGGTCCGGGTCTCCACCGCGTGCCGCTCGCGCGCGCTCGGACAGATCGCGTGCAAGCGCGACGAGACGGTCGACGAGCGCTGCGGGCACCGCTCCCTGGACACGGGTCGCCACGCGGTGAAGCAAGGACGCGGTGTGTTCGAGCGTACCCGGCGCCAGCAGATAGCCCTGCAGTAGCTCGGAGATCTCTTTCTGCACCGCCGAAGCGGGTCGCGGCGGGAGGTTCTTGCGAATCTCCGCGCTACGCTCACTGCACCACTTGTCGATCGTCACGTTGACGCGGTCGGCGTCCTCGTTGCTGTTGGATCGCCCCCCGAACTTGATGGGCGGCAGACCGTTCACGTTCATCCGCTGGATCGCGTTCTCGACCGCGTCGTGCTGGAAGCCGCTCAGCAGTAGGCGGCCCTGAACTCCGGCCTGCGTGTCCCAGACCTCTTGAAGCCGCTCCACGAGGGCGACGATGACCGTCGTCTTCCCGGTGCCCGGCGGGCCTTGGATGAGCGCGATGTCCGGCGTGTTAAGCGCGACCCAAAGCGCCTTCTCCTGCGTCGCGGTCGGGCTGTACTTGCCGAAGACCTTTCGCTTCACGCTCGGTGTCAGGGCGGGGATGGAACCGCGACGCGGCGTCGGGACCGGCCGCTCCTCCAACAGGAGTCCGAGCTGCGGCATCGGGCAACGCGCTTCGCGGATGGCGTCCTCTGCCTCAGACCGGCGCTTCAGCCGCGTCTTGTCTCCGCAAAGCGAGACGACCAGCGCGCCTGCATTCGGCGGGGTACCTTCGTCGCTCCGCCGCTGGGCCAGCGTGAGCGTGCGGTCGCGACGATGGAGTTCGATGCGCCCATCGAAGGTCGCGGGTGAAGAGGCGTCCTTCGCGCGAGGTTGGGCCTCATACTCGGCCCAGGACATCTCGCGCGTGAGCACCTCCGGGACCTCGTCGACCGCTTCGACGCTGAGCCCTTGTTCCTCGGTGAGCGTTCGCTTGAACTGGTCTGCGTCATCGAGGCGGCAGTCGTTCGCGAGGGAGAAACGATAGCGGCCGTCGGGGAGCGACTCGACGTGGTCGTACTTGAGCCAACCGGCGCGCCGCGCCCTGCGCAGCGCCGCTTCGTTCTCCATCGCGCCGTAGCGGCTCCACATGTCCAGGAAGCTCGACCCAGCGGCGACCAGCGACGAGAGCTGCGCGGCTGCGTCGGCGCGGAGTTTTCCCGCCACGGTCGCTTCGACGAAGCTGACGTCACCCGATACCAGCGCGAGCTGCTCTCCTCCCTGGCCGCGTCCGCGAGCGACGCGATCGACGAGCAGCCCCTCGGTGGAGTGCGAGCGCTTCACCCTCCGAAGGAAGGCGCGCGTCGTGCGACCGAACAAGGCGAAGGCTCCGGCTTTGGACTCGGCCGTCGCGAACAGTCGCCTGCCGTTCTCTCCGTCCAGGAAGAACTGCTCGTCCAGCCACCGGAGCGCACGCTCGGACGACGCGAGATCGCGGTCGATCCGCGCCAGCGCCTCCAGCACCTTTTCCTCGACGCCGAGCTCGATGGGCGGCAACGTCGAAGCATGTAGGAACGTGTGGACCTGCAGCGTGAGCACCTGGGCGCCTGCGTCGACGACCCAAGCGATGCGGGGAAAGTGGCGCGTGCAGAGGTCGGCGAGCAGTACTTCGTGCTTTCGACCATCGCCTTGGACGCCCAAGACGTCTCCACCGACCCGAAGCGTTGCCAGTGCCTCGCGGTCGGAGAATTGGAGCACCGCCTCGGCGCCGGGCACTACCGTGTTGGGCAGCGCGCCGCTCGCCGACGTCCACCGAAGGCGAAGGCTATCGACCTGGCCGTAGGGAACCTGATCGAGCTTCACGCGCCCTCCGAGTAGAGCCGAAGCACGGCCATGCGATGGGGCCGATCCAGCGGGCCGAAGTGCAGGTACGCCTCGCTGCCGGCCTTCGGGAGAGGCAGCTTGATCTCGCTCCCGACGCGCTGCAAGCGTCCTCCAACGACCACATGCATCTCGTGGTTGGAGAGTGGCTCGATGGCGATGCCGCTCTTCAACACTCGCACGCGGAGGACCGGCGCGTCCTCGGCGTCTGCGAGAACCGGCTCGACGACGTGACGGAGCACGAGGCTGTCCTTCGTGACGTCTAGCATCTTGTGCCAGACGGCCCGGGTGCTGACCGCGGATGCCCCGGCCGCGTCGTCGATGTCGGGATCCCAGCGGTTCACCTGCATGTGGATGAACGACGCTCGCGGGCTTGCCGTGCAGAACTGACAGCTGCCGGCGGTCACGTCGAACGAAGAGCCGCAGCTGCTGCAAGAGACGACCCGATCGGCTGCGCGACGGAGCGCCTCGGCCCACTCGGCCATGCTCGGTCGCGCCACACGATCTGTTCGACCAGCTTCGAAGGTCCGCTGGAACAGCTCGCGAACAGGCTTCGAGAGCACCAGATGCCGCGCGACCCCCTTGCTCGTTCGGTTGGAGTCGTCCGTGGTGTCCTCGATCCATGGGAGTTTGCCGTGAAATGCGAGATGCTCGCGGTCCTCTTCGCCGTCGCCATCCCAGCCGCCCTCCTCGACGTAGTCTCCGAGGAACGGGTGCTGCTGCGCCAGAACCCAGAAGGCGAGGACGGCGAAGGAGTAGGAGTCGGAGAGGGTCGAGACCCCGGCGCGTCCCGTCACGACCTCTGGCGCACCGAACCCAGACGTGAAGATCCCCGGCGCGTTCGCGGAGAGGTAGTCGAGGTTGTCGAGGTCGATCAGCCAGACCTCGCTCGCCTCTGCCGTCTCTGAGATGAACACGTTGTTCGGCGAGACGTCGGCGTAGACCAGCGGCACGGCGTGCAGGCGCGCGAGGAGGCCCGCCGTGTTCGCGAGCAGGTCGAGGCGGCGCCCGAGGCCGCCGGACGATTGGTAGAACTCGCCGAGCTTCGGCGTCCCCGGTTCGGCGATGAGGGTCCTCATCGGCACCATGCCGGTGAGCAAGCGCATCGTGTAGCCGACGTGGTCACGCAGTATCGACAGTGGCTGCGCAAGATGAAGTCGGGGCAGCGGCAACGCGCGCACGTCATCGAGCCGTCGGCGCAGCGCCTCCCGCCTCTTGGCGTCCGCGGTGAGTTCCACTGCCGCCGCGCTGGTGAGCCGGTTCCAGAGCCTGAGGGCAGAACCGCCGGCGGGCGGCTTGGAACTCGTGGGGGCCTCAGGGACTGCCCCGATGAACTTCACGGCGATGTGCGGGCTTCGGGTTCTGAGGACCACGCCTTGACCACCGTGCCCGAGCGGCTTCTTCAACAGATAATGGACGTTTCCGTCGTCGTCCACGACGCTCGCGGGGAATTCGTTCACGGCGCCACTCCTATCGTCTGTTCGTTCCACATCAGGGCCACCGTCTTGTCATCGCGATGTAGAGACTTCGGCCAGTCACGAAGACTTTTCGCGACGGCACGAGTTCTCGCCGCAGCGGAGCGGGGCCCGTAGTTCGTGCGGCTCCCCTGCCCATGGCAGACGACCGCAAGCGCCGTTCCTCGCGCGAGGCGACTCAACCAGGCATCCAGGTTGGGCCCGCCGTCCTTGCGATGTTCTGGGCGTCGAACGCTGGCCCTCATGGCCCGCCACATTCTCTCGATCCCTACACGCGGTCGAGATCGAACGGGTTCTGCATCTGCGGCACCGCGTTCGGGTTCGCGCTCCGCGAACGCGCCGTGACGGACATCGTGACGAACTGGAAGAAGTCCTTGATGCGGCGCGCGTCCGCCGCCACGAACACGTGCTTGTTGTCATCCGCCAGGAAGCGCCGCAGCATGTCCACGTCCGCGTCGCCACCGATGGCGAGGGCCATGCGCTCGGCCTTCTGGGCGCGCCCTTGCTTGGTCAAGCGATCGAGCCCGGCCTGCCAGGAGTCGGTGGGCTGCCCGTCGGAGATCAGCACGACGGTCGGGCGGTAGGCGCGCCCGGGGATCCTGTCCTTGTCATCCACCAAGTCAGCGGCGAGCGTCATGGCTTGGCCCATCGGTGTGCGGCCATCCGCCGCCATGTCGGCCCACTTGACCGAGCTCGCCGGCTGCAGCGGCACGTGGAGCCGAGCCTCACCGCCGAACGTGATGACTGCGACATAGATCTCCGCGCGGAGATCGTCGCTGGAGGAGAACGTTGAGAGCATCTCGCGAACCGACTGGTTCAGCGCCTCGATCTTCCCCTCGACGGACATGCTCCCGCTGACGTCCGCGAGCAGGATGACCGGGAGGGGTCTTGCCGCGGACGCCGTGAACTCCTTCAGTTTGCTGTTCATTGCCTTTTCCTCCTGGCTCTTCGTCTTGGCAGTCATCTTGTCCTCCACGCTACGCCGCGAGCCGGTAGTGACGGCGACCGCCGCGCGGACGCAGCCCGCGGAAGTCGTTGTTGCGATACACGGTGAGGATGGCACCGTCGGCGCCGCACAGGACCTGAACCCCCTGGAACTTGACCAGATCCACTCCCTCGGCGAGGTAGCGCTCGACCTCCTTGCGGCCGATGACGTAGATCTCGGCGCCGCGCACTCGGACGACGCGTCCGTAGATCATCACCGCGTTGACCGTGGCCGTGGGCAGCCGTCGCGCGTTCATGCGAGTTTGTGCGTGCTTCGTGAGCGGCAACGGGATGAAGGGGCTCGACTCGGTCGCTGGGTTCGTCTTCATCTGGCGGCTCCTTGCTTTCGTGGCGGTCCGTTCCGCCTGCGTCGGCCACCCGAAGAAGCAGTGAGCGTGCCACCGCTCGGGGGGGAATCCATGTTCGCGTTCAATGCATTGTAGGCAATAGAGAATGGGTCGAACGACCATGGCTATCGGGTCGGTTTCATCCCGCGTCGATCGCGTGATTTCGGATCCATGCTTCCGCCGCGCGGAATTTCTGTGCTGTCGGCGCGGCGGCTCGCCAACATCCGCAACCAGCGATCCGTCAGGTCGCACATCTCAGCGGCGGGACGCGCGGTCGTCTTGGCGATGCGCCGGACCTCGGTGGCGACGAAGACGCGCAAGTCGCGCTCCAGGTCCTTGATTGAAATCCGTCCGGCGAAAGAGATGACGCGGTCGAGCGGGGTGGCGTCGGCGAAGGCGCGTGCCACGGCTCGCGAAGTCGTGCCCGCTACCGGGGCGGCCACATCGACAAGCGCCGTCAACCCGTACTCGACGGCGTCTGCCGGCGAGAGGGGGGCGTGGGCGTCGCCGCGCGCCGCCACGATGCGGTAGGCGACCCTGAAGAGGTCGCGCATGTTGCCGGGCAGCGGATGCTCGCGCAGTCGCGCAATCACCCGTTGATGGTGAGAGGCGGCGAACTGCACCTGGGGTAGGCTCACACCGGCCCGCTTGGACGCCGCGTTGAGAGCCGAGTCCCACAGCCAGTCGAGTTCGTCGCGAATTTCGCGCAATGGGGGAACGCGAAGAACAAGGTTGTCGATCCGATCCCTGAAGTCTGGAGTGAGGCGCCTGCAGAGTTCCGATTCATCGAGATTCGTGGCGCAGATCAGACGAAAGTCGCTCGACTTGACGTCTTCGGCCTTTCCCCCAAGCGGCAGGTATTTCCTCTCCTCGATGGCCTTGATCAGCAGTCTCTGGTTGTCGGTATCGAGATCTCCAATCTCATCCAGAAATAGCGTGTCGTTGTGCGCGTCATCGAGCAGGCCCTTGTGGTCCTTGTCGGCGGTGCTGTGGGACCCCTTCTTCCACCCGAAGAGTTCACCGCGAATCAGCTCCGGCGTGTATTGGCCGCACGCCACCGCCGGCCAATGGGAATCGAGTTCCTTCTTCCGGTAGGGGCTGTGGAGCCGTATCCAGCTCGCCAGCGTCGACTTGCCCGTGCCTCGCTCGCCCAGGATGAGAACCGGGACCTTGACCTGAGCGAAGCGCCGCGCTTCGGCGAACAACGTCCGCATCCGGTCGGTGCGGAACTTGCCTGGGTCGAAGGCGACCGCTTGCTCCTCGGAAGCGACCTGGCTTGGGTGTGATGATCGGTACCTCTTGTAGAAGGTTTCGAGCCCCACCTCGACCGGGACCACGCGGGGGGGGCCGCGACGTTCGTTGCGCCGGTACGACTTCACCATCTGGAACGGCGGCTCGACGAAGCCCGTCTCGGCCATCAGCACCCAGATGGTCTGCATCGACGGCGTGCCGGGGCTGATGTGGAGCACGAGCTCGCTGCCCGCGAACTGCTTCCGTATCCTTGGAAGCCGCTCCCTCAGGAACTCGAAGATGCCCCGATGGTCGGTAGGGTCGGAAGCGGCCCACGGTTCGAGCTGAACACGGAGACTCGGGTCTCGTTGCTTCAGCACATCGGTCGTCTCCGACACCGCGCGCCGCTCCTTCGCGTCGTCTTGGCCGTCGCCGGTCCGGTGCAGAAGGACGATGTCCTTGACCTTGCCGATATAGGGCGACTCGGCATCGAAGAGGAACGTCAGCGTCGGACCGGGAACCGGCTGGCCACCGTCCAGGTTGAACTCGCCGGTCTTCGTGTCCCGTTCGTAGGGGTCGTTGTTCACAGCGATCCAGGAGACCAGAACCGACGGCGGACTCTTCACGCAGCACCTCCAGTACCCGCGGCCCGCCCCGGCGTACGGACCGCCTTCAGCGCCCGAGAGTCGGGCGAGAACTCGGTTCCTGGGAGTTCAATGAGAGGCGCAACGCGCGCGAAATCGGAGACCCGAAGCCAGCCACGTTGCGTGACTTGCTATAGCGCAGCCTGCGAACACGGACAACGGCGATTCGAAAGACGGATCGGCCTCGCGCCCGCGCGGAGCCGGCCGGGCAATGCCATGCACCCCCGCGACGACGCATGCGAAGTTGGGCTGCGCGCCATCGCTGCGGGCGGCCCCGTGGCCGGGCTACGCCGGGTGAAGATCGATGACGCGCTCGAAGGCGGCTTCGGTCGGGGCCTTCAGGGTTGCCGTCCCAGAACGAACCGGGCCTTCTCTTTGCGCAGCATCTCGAAGGGGGTCATGTGCGTGACCCCGAGGCCCATGCAGGCGTTCGGGATCTTGATGCGCGTCGTCGAGCTCGCGGGCACCTCGTGGGTGACGAGCACTTGGCCGTGCGCCAGGGCGTGCGCGACGAGGTAATAGTCGGCCACTTGGAAAAACGTGCTGATGGCCGCCGGCTCTTACTGCTGGCTCGTGGCCCAGGTGGCCACCTTGCCGAGCGCGGGCTGCAGCACGACATCCGGCGCGAGGAAGAAGCCGTTTCCTCGCGCCACGGCCCAGTCGGCCAGCGGGTCGTCGCCGGCCTGCAACTCGGTCGCCACGCGTTCGATACTGAACACGCGTTTCTGAGCGTTGGCCTCGATGAGCCATTGCCAAAACGCCGGGCAGAAATCGAGGCCGTAGTGCAGCCGGCTGGCCATCATGAAGACGTTGGCATCGAGCAGGTACGCCGTCATGCGACCACTCCCAGGCTGACGCCGAGGTCGTTGAACGTAGACATCTTGCGGAACCCGAGCAGGCGAAAGGCCTCCGTGAACGGCGCGCGACCTTCCAGCGCGCTCACGACCACCGCCCGCGCGAAGCGTTTCGAGACGCGTGCGCCGAGCGTGCGGTAGAAGTCGCCCCCGCCGCGGCCGGTTCGTTCGGCCGACCGGCCAAGCGCCATCCGGTAGGCATCCCGGTACGCGTCGTCCGAAAGATGCCCGGCGTCGTGCAGCCGTCTCAGGACGACGAGCGTGCTCACCTTGAACAGCCGCGCGAGGCGCTCGACCTCGCTTTCGAGTTCGGCGCGCCGGTGGAATTCCGCGGCGAGCGCATCGAGCGGCACGAGCAGCTCGGCCGCGACCTGGTCGCAGAACCGCTCCACAGCGTGGGTCGGGCCGGTCGTCTGGTCGAGATTCGACAGCGCGGTCTCGCCGAGCCACACGTGCGCGAGCTCGTGCGCCAACGTGAACAGCTGGGCGGCTTTCGCGTCGGCGCCGTTCACGAAAACGAGCGGGGCGAGGGGGTCCACGAGCGCGAAACCGCGGAACTCGTCGGGATCGAGCCGGCGGTGGTTGTCGCTCCCGACGACCCCGCTCACCATGACCAGCACGCCCGCCTGGTCGGCGTGGTCGACCATGCGGCGCAGCGCATCGGTCCGAGTCGGCAGTTTCCTGCGCTCGTCGATGTCGAACTGCAGCGCCTTGCGGATGCGCGCCGCGACCTGCGGGACGTCCTCGTCGAGTGTCACCGAGCCGACGTATTCACGCGGACGGTCGCCGACCCACTGGGCAAACTCGCGGTACCAGTCTTGGCGCTGTTGGCACAGATACAGGGTGTCGAGCAGGTCCGGACTCGGCCAGGCGAGCGGCCGGTTGCGCGGCGTGCGCAAGTCGGCGATGGGCACGCGCTCGACCGGCGGTTCCGGGAGAAACAGAAAGCCAATCGGGGTGTGGGTGGCCCTGGCGAAGGCTTCGAGCTGTTTGAACGTCGGCTGCTTTTCGCCCCGCTGCCAGGCTTCGAAGTGCGGGAAGCGCCCCCTCAGCATGGCGGCGTCCTGCAGAGACCGCTCGCAGGCCCAGCGCAGCAGTTCCGGTTTGACCTGCACCCGGATCATGCCGCCGCCCCCAGCAGCGCCTCGAGTCGGCTCATGAGTTCTTGCTCCCTCGCGACCTCACGCGGTGTGCCGGAGATCGTCCGCCAGACGTCCATGCTAGTCGCCCGCGGCCATGGCGACAAGGAACCGGTCGCGCACCGCGGGATCGTCAGGCGGCCTCATGGAGCACCTCGCCGCGGTCGATGGCTTCGCGCTCGATGCCGCTCACTGAGGTCGCTGCGGGCGCGAGCCCGCGACCGCCTGGGGCCGTGCGGGACGCCTGGCAGCGCTCTGCACGGCACCGCGCGCCGGCCCCTGCAATCCCCCGAAGGACGTCTACGCCTCCGGCGAGCCGGTCGCGGGGGCAACGGTCCCGGAAAACATCGAGCGTTCAGACCGCGGGCATCCGCGAGGGGCGTCGCGCGATGGCGTTCGGCTCCCGTCCTATCTGCGTGCTGCTCGGCGCGAGTTCGCTCAACCTCTCGCCCGTCATCTGGAGCCTCGAAGTGGAGCAGCGCCGCGACCCGATCGGTGCCATCAACGACCGCATCGAGCAGCGGTTCCGCGAGCACGGCATCGCGATTCCCTTCCCGCAACAGAATGTGCACATCGAGGAACTGCCGGCACCGAGCAAGGAGTGGCGGCCCTGGCGCCATTCGACCCGCGCAAGCGGGGCCGGGCGGGACCGGACGGGCCGGCGTTTCCCAGCAAGATCCGGCGCTGCTCGGTGACCCCGCCCTTGTGTGAGCCAGAGACCGCCGGGTGGCCCCGCTCACCCAGCCGAGCGCGCCCCTGGGTCGGCGGCGGTTGGGGAGCCGCCGGGGCGCGCAGCCTGGGCGGCCGAACGCAGATCCTCCGCCCACGCGAGGTGCTTGACGTGGGCGAAGTAGGTTTGCGCTCCGACAGGGGCCATGTCGGCGGGCGTCCAGACATGAACGACCCGCTCGCCCCACCAGTACTCGGGTCGCTCGACGACATCGCGCGGGAGCACCGAAGCCCACAGCAGCTCGTCATTGGGCTCGCTCACGACGGCATCGAAGCTCCGCTCGATGGCCTCGGCCCATTGCCCGCCGGCGTAGTAGACACCGCAATTGACGGTCGCCCAGTACCCGGGAATGCGGATGAACTTCGGCGTTCCGTGCGATCGGCACCACGACCAGAACGCCTCATCTGGACGCCGCAGGAGGACCGTGTCCCAGTCCACCCAAAGGAACTCACCATACTCTGCCAAAGCCCAGCGACACATCCAGTGCTTCATCTTGTGCGCCGCGTCGCGCCGCACGGCGCTCGGGGCATCGTCGAAGACGCGGTGCACACGCAGGCCGAAGGCTTCGAGCTGGGCCGCCGAGGCCCTGTCGCCCGCGAGCACCGTGAGGTCGTCACGGTAGGCAGGGTTCGCGGCCAGGCTCGCCGGAACCTCCGAGAGGGTGACCGTCGGGGGCCGGACGGTGCCGCCACGGGCGTAGGGGTAGAGCCCGGCGATCAGCGGAGGCGGCATGACGCCTCCGCCTGAACGCCGTGGCCCCCCCGGGCGGTGCGGACGAACCGTTCGATCATCGCCCGCTTCTCGCTTTCCGGTTGGGCCTCAAAGAGGTTCCAGACTTCGGCCTCCTCCTCGGGCGGGACAGAGTAGCCGAGCTCGCACGCGTAGCGCCGCATGCGCTCGAGCGTGGTCAGGGCGTATTTCCAGTTCACGAGCGGCTTGAGCAACAGCACCGCCCGCCGCTCCGCGGAAGCGCGCGCCAGGGGATGGATCGAGGCATTCCACGCGCCGTTCGGACGGTGCTCCGCCCCCACCGCCGACAAGGCGATGTCGAAGTGGGCAAGCCGCTCCTGGAGCGTGTCCGGTTGAACAGAATGAGGCAGTTCCACGACCCGCTCGCCAACCTCGAAAGCGTCGGCGAAGGGGCTATCCGCAAGCGGCCGCGCCCCCCGGGCGGTCAGGATGGAAAGCAGGATGTCGCGGTCGCGCGCGCTTGGGGCCCACACGTCGAGATCGCGGGGCGGTCGCCCGGTCAGCAGCGCCTTGAACGCGCCGCCCGCAAGAAAAAAGCGGGCGTTGACGTCGGGTCCCAGCGTTCTGGCAATCTCGCGCCGCGCGAAGTCGATGACGTCGCGCTCCCGAAGCGGGAGCGGGTCGGTGGCCGGCCGGTTTCCGACCCGGTCGCGGTAGGCCGTGGTCAGGTGCCCATTCGCACGCCAGAAGAAGGCGCCCTCGAGATACCAGGGCCAGTCCGCCTTGCCGAGCGGTTCCCCGAGCAGCCGGGCGGCCGTGGCGGTCACGAGCGAGTCGTGCGTGACGAAGATGTGGAACCCCGGCCGACCGTCCGCCGCCGCGAGCATATGTTGGACCAGGAATCGCGCGGCCGGGTCCGGATCGGCCAGCCCCGGCAGCGGGAAGTCCTGAGACACGAGGTGCGCCATGACCCCCTCATGCCCGAGCGCCTGCCAATGCGGCCACGCCTGCCGGCCGTCCACCACGAAGATCCCGGGGTCGCCCAGCAGGCGGTCCTGCGCGATCGCAACGTGTTCGCCCGCCCCCGCCCGCAGCGCCTCGGCGGTCTGGATGCAGCGAGGCAGCGGGCTCGAATGCAACGTTCGCAGCCTCCCTCCGATGAGGGCACCGAGTTCCCGGCCCAGGGCGGCGCCGACTTCGGTGAGAGGCAGCGAGTGGCCGGCGTCGCCGGGCGGCAGGGGGCCCCGGACCGAATGCCGCAGCAGTACGGCCACCGCCGCCGACGCGGGCGCAGCCGACAACCACCGCAGAACGGAAGGCGGAATCCGCCAGTCGGTGCTGCTCATCGGGCCACCCCCGCGAGGATCGAGGGCAAGGCGGGAATCCGGCGAACGTCCGCCAAGTCGAAGCCCGCCTGGTCAAGGAGCTCGGCATACTCGCCGGCTGTCCGCTCCGCGCCACCGGAGACCACGAGCAGATGTAGGTCGCACAGACTGCCCGCGACCCCGTTCTCGGGCACGAGCAGCTCCACCACGAAGAGCCGGCCGCCAACCGGAAGAACGCGACGCGCGCGCCGCAGCAGGTCGAGGGCCTTGGCGTTGTCCCAGTCGTGCAGGACCCGGGCCATCACGACGGCGTCGGCCTCCACCTCCCAGGGCGCGAAGAGGTCGGCGGGCCGGAGGGCGATCCGCTCCCCGAGCGGCTGTTGCGCAGCCCGCGCGATGACCTCGGGGCGGTCGAGCAGCGTGACGCGGAGATCGGGGTAGTACCCCACCATCAAGGCGGCGAGCCCACCGAGCCCGCCGCCCGCGTCCACGACCCGCTCGTCGCCCCGAAGCCGCAGCGCCGCCGGCACCGGCGCATAGTCGTGCAGAGCGTAGCTCCGGAGCATGCGGTGGTGGCGCGGCATACGCTCTGGGGAGGCGGCGACGTCGCCGAAAATGTCCGGCGGTCGCCAGGCGCTGTCGGCCCGCAGGGCGTCGGGCAGCCCCAGCCACAGAGCCGGGAAGTGGCGGCCGTACTCTGCGGCAGCGTCGGCAAGCGTCAACGGGTGCTCGACCCGGAGGTGGTCCCCGCGCTCAGTCGTTTGCCAGCGCCCGTCGTCGAGCCGCGTCAGATGAAGCTCGGCGAGGGCGCGCAGCAGTCGGCGCGTCCGCTCCGGAGCGAGCCCGCAGGTCTCGGCGACCCCTTCGCACGTTCCTGGCAACGCCTCGAACACGCCAAGCTCGACCGCGGCGCAGATCGCTTGGGTGCGCCAGAACCCGACCAGGTCCCCGGAGAGGGCCGCGAACTCGCTCCGCAGCGCGGGCCGCAGCTCCACGAGGAGGCCTCCGGACGGGTCGATGACTTCGAGCGCACCGTCGAAGCGCTCGACGCGTGCCTGGCCGTTGTAGAAGGGCTCGACGGCGGCGAAGCGGCGCGCATAGAGCGGCCGGCCGCTCGGGTCCACGTGGGTCCAGCCGTCCGCGTCGCGGGCCCGGGCGAAACCCTTGTGGAAGACGTCGAGGTCGAGAAACCACTGGCCGTGGAGCGGTCGCCCCGACGCGTCGATGTGGGTCGACCGGCCGTCGTCCGCCTGCACGACGCCGATGCCGTCTCGGAAGTCGCCGGCGTAGCGCCAGCGGCTGTCGTAGGCGGGGGTGCCGTCGGCCGTGAGGTGGAAGTAGGCCCCGGCGAAATCGCTGACGGCGCAACGGCCCCCCTGGTAGTTGCCACACCAACGGTACCGGGTCGCGTAGAGATCCAGGCCGGAGGGGCGGATGTGGTGCCATCCCTCCGGGCCGGCGACGGCGGCCAGGCCCTCGTAGAACCCAAAAGTGCGGACGAAGCGGCGGCCGTAGGCGGCGGAGCCGTCCGGCTGGATGTGCCAGGCCTCCCGCGCGCGACGCACCGGTGCGAGTCCCGGCTCGTGGAACTTCTGGACCGCGTCGAAGCGCTCGGCATAGAGGGGCGAGCCGTCCCGGATGTGGTGCGTGCCGTCCGGCGCCACGCTGCTGCTGCGCCATGTCATTACGCCACCTCCATGGGTCTGCGCATGTTGCAGCCGAGGCACAGCGCCCGGCTCCGGTAGGTGGCCAGGAGGTGGCGGTAGCGTTCTCCACGCCAGATCTGCATCAACCCCTGGCTGTGCAGGCTGCCGAAGTCACCGAGCGTTCGCCGCTGCGCGTCCGGCGCGCAGCACGGGTCGAAGCGCCCCTCGGTGCTGACCCAGGCCTCCTGTCCGAGGAACGGACACGGCCCCCCCGGCGCCAGATCCCCGCGGGCGTCGGGGTCCAGAGGGAAGAAGTTGTCGAGGGCGATGGGCCGGCCGTTCTGCAACCGGCGCTCGGATGCCACTTCGCGGGCCGCGAGAACCGCGCGGTTCCACCGCCGGATCGCGTCGGGGTTGCGTCGCATCGACTGCTCCCGGAGCGCGTCGAAGTGCGTCCAGACGTGGTGGCCCTTCACGCGATCGACGCCGAGCTCGACTGCCAGCCGAACGATGTCGGACAGTTCGCCCACATTCGCTTCGAGGAACGTGAGTTGGAGCGTCACCCGGCAGCGGTTCCCACCGGCGGCAACGTGGGCGTCGCGCACGGCAACGAACGCACGAACGTTGGCGAGCAGCCTCTCCCAGTTCGAGCCGAGCATGATCGACTCCTGGGTTTCCTTCGTAGCCCCGTTCCAAGAGATCTTCACGTCGGAGGTCAGCGGCACGAGCCGCTTGGCCCACGCCTCGGCCCCCAGGCGAGGAAAGGTCCCGTTGGTTGTGAGATTCAGCTGGACGTTGTGCTCCGCGCACAGCGAAAGGATGTCGTCGAACTGTTCGTAGAGCAGCGGCTCGCCCATGGTGGACGGGACGATCTCCCTGAGTCCGTGGCTCGCCGCGTCCGCGACGACGCGCCGCATCAGGTCGATCGGCATCAGCCGCGCCGCTCGCCCCGTGGCAGGACGAGCCTGCAGGCGCGGTCTGTGCGGCGAGTGCTCCTCGCACATGATGCAGTGCAGATTGCAGGTGTCGGGGTTGGTGTCGAATGTCACGCGCCAGGGCCCCGGGCCAACCGCCACGCGTGCGCTGTCCCGGCGGCGGACGACCTGGGAGTAGCGGCGCTCGATTTCGGCAACATGGGTCTCGATGGCGGGGACGTCCCCCGACTCGCTGAACAGGTAGCCACGCAGTCCGAGGCGCCGCGCGAACTCCGGGGCATCGACGAACCGCTGCATCTGGCGGGTGAGCGCGTCGCGCGAGCGATGCTCGAACAGAAGCCCGTTGACCTCGTGGTGGACGTACTCGGCCATGCCTCCGACGTCGGCCGTGATGACGGGGACGCGCGTTTGCTGGGCTTCGTGGATGACGAGCGGAGAGTTCTCGACCCACACCGAAGGCACAACGATGGCGTCCACCCGGTTGAACACGTCGGGCACAATGTCCCGGTTCCGGTACTCGGGCAGCCACTCCACCCTCTCGGCCGCGCCGCCGGGCAGGCTGCGCGCGATGTGCATCAGCGCGTCGGTGTCCTGCCCGCGGGGCCGTCCCCAGATGCGCAACGCCGCCCGACCCGTGACGTCCCCGAAGGCTCGGATGAGGTCGTGGATGCCCTTGGCCGGGATGTGCGTGCCGATGTACCCGAACGTGAAGGGCTCCCCGGGATCCCGCACCCGACCGCGCAGTCGGGCGAGGTCGAATCCGTAGTCCAGGTAGACGAGTTTGCAGTCGGGCAGGCCGAACGCGTCGCGGTAGCGGTCGTGGAGGTAGCGGGCGGGAGCGACGAACAGGTCGACGAGCTCGGTCAGCTCACGCATGTGGCGCATGCGCCGCGCGACCCAGTCGGTCCAGTAGGCGACGTCCCCCTCCCGCTCGTCGGGCGCGCCGCTGAAGTACCGGGCGTAGCAGCGTTCGGCGCACTCGCGGTCTTGCTGAACGGCGCAGGCCGCCCAGAGGTTCTCGGGATCCCGCGGATGCGTCTGCATGAACTGGCCGCGCGGGCACATCACCCAATAGTCGTGGAGCGTGTAGACGACCGGGATCTCACGCGTGGCGGCCTCGACCAGGAGCGACGTCGAGAGGTGGTTCAGGTGTCCGACGTGGACCACGTCCGGGCGCACGCGGTCGAGCACGTCGGCGAAGCGGCGGTCGATCCCCACGTCCCGGTACCGGTCCCTGTGGCGCGGGTTGTTCACGATGTGCAACAGGATCCGCGAGTCGTCCGCGTCGGGTTCGCAGCGCAGCCGAGAGTCGGGTGCGAAAGCGTCCTCCTCGCGCGTGAAGACATGGACTTCATGACGCTTCGCGAGACCGTGGCAGAGCGTCTGGGTGTAGACCTCGGACCCGGCGTTGTACCGCATCGGATAGCCGTGGATGACCTGCAGGACCTTCATGGGGTCACCTCCGGCTGCGGGCTCGCACTGCGTTCGCGCCTGAACGCCTCGATCAGGCGGTCCAGCCCCTCGGCAAGTTGGACGCGGGCGACCCAGCCGAGGAGCTCGGCCGCGCGCTTCGGGCACCCGTAGAAACTCGACACGTCATAGGACCGCGGCGGGGCTTCGCAGATCGGCGACCGCGTTCCCGCGAGCCGAACCGCCAGTGCCGCCAGTTCGCCGAGGGCTGTGGGGCGGCCTGTGAGCAGGTGGACCGGGGGTGGCGGGGCCTGCGGGCCGGCGAGCCGTTCGATGAGGCCCTGGAGCCCGGCGCACGTGTCGTCGATGTGGGTGAAATCGAAGGTGCGGTCGGGGCCCTCCACGCGGAGCGGCATTCCGAGGGCGGCGGCGCGCGCGAAGGCCGGCACGACCCGGTCGGCGTGGTCGCGCGTGGTGCCGTAGACGTTGGAGAGCCGGACCACGGCGGTGCGGACGCCGCGCTCGCTTGCCGCAAGCAGGAGACGCTCTCCTTCGACCTTGGACCGTCCGTAGATGTTGATGGGGCGAAGCGGGGCTTCTTCCGTGGCGGGCAGGTGGTCGGGTTGGCCGTAGACCTCCCGGCTGCTCGCGAACAAGATCCAAGGGGGCTCGCGTTCACGCTCGGCAGCCTCGATGACGTTTCGAAGCCCACCGACGTTGGTGCGCCAGCATTCGTCCGGGTCGCGCTCGGCCCAGATGACGCGGGATACCGCAGCCAGGTGGACGACACCGGTGCAACCGCCGATGGCGGAACGGACGGCCCCGGCGTTGCGCACGTCCCCGCGCTCGGCCGCCGCCCCGCGGAGATCCAGCCCGACGATATCGGCCCCGCTTGCGCCGAGCGCAGCGCGCAGGGCTGAGCCGACCAGGCCTTCAGAACCCGTGATCAGGATGCGGTTCCCCATGTACTTCCTCCTGGACGATGCCCGCGCCCCGGCGCATGGCAGCACCGGGGCGTCAAGCATCGCGGCCGGGTCGCGCAGACTTGGCCGATGACGCGTTTGGGGACGAACCCGAGCGCGGGCCCATGTCCCGCGAGCGCCCGTAGACGTCGTTGTTCGGGTTGCGTGGGTTCGCGCGGTTGTCGAGCGCGGGCTTGGCGTGAGTTGCCAGGGACCCAGCCTCCGCCGCGGACGCGCCGCGCGAGCGGTGGAAAGGCGGATGCGCCGGGTTGAGTTGGTTTGCGCGGTTGTCCCGCGCGGACTTTGCGAGGGGATGCTTGGACATGGGAGCACTCCTTGTTGGCATCGTCAACGCTGACCGCAGCCCCCTCCGCGGGTATCGGAGGTCGCCTGGAGCATGGCGTGCACTCGCGCGCAGGCAGGGTCTTCGTCGACGGTTTCGGGTCTACCTCCGCCCCGGGATGCCGCCTCAGCGGGCGACAAACTCGCGGTCGCCGCCAACCCATCCCCACCCGTTCGAGAGAGCGCAGGAGGAAGTAGCCCGGGCGCAGAACAGATACCCACGGCGGCGGGCGTTGTCAAAAGCGGCTCAGCGAGGGGTTCAGCGGCGCTGCCGGCTCAGCCAGGTCGTAGGTCTCAGGATGAACAGCGGCCCTGGGTCACGAGCAGGGCCTTGAGCAGCTTCTCTACCCCCTATTGACCGTGAAGACGGACGGCGTCGTCGAGGGGCTCGTCCCGTTGCGCAAGCACGTGGACCACGCGGATGTCCTCGGCAACCTTGGCGATCCGGTCGCGCACCGCGGGATCGTCAGGCGGCCTCACAGGGCACCTCGCCGCGGTCGATGGCTTCGCGCTCAATGCCGCTCACTGAGGTCGCCTATTCCCGATACTCGGCGGGGGTCAGAACGAAGATGTCCTTCGGGGCGTGAACGGTGCGCACGGCGCAGCGGGCCCCCGGCTCGGGAGTCGACGCTTTGCGCCCAAGTTCATCGGCATCGGGCTTGGCGCGCTCGCCCTGTTCGCCGGCTTCATCGGCATCGGGATCGGCTTCGGGCGGCAGAACATCGCCAGCAACTTCATCAGCGGCCCGATCATCCTCTTCGAACGGCCCGTCAAAAAAGACTATTCCATCGACGTGCTACCGAGCAGGCGCGAGGATGGCTACCGGGAATTTCGCGAACCGGCTCGTTGACGGCCATCCCGAGCGTGCCCCATGAGCGGCACGCCCATGATGGTCCCAGGGTGCTCGGCAGGGTCGAGGCGCTCCGCTGCGCTTCGACACCGCCCGCCGCGCCTCCCGGCTGCCCCGGCCCCGCCTGCGCTCCCTGTCCCGGCTGCTGACAGAGCCATCGAGGAGAACCGCTTTGACAGCCATGACCGATCCTGGCAGGACAAAACCATCGTCGCTTCGCACCGCCGAGGCGCGACCGGCAACGCCGGTTTCCAGGGTTCGGCTTGGCCTGGATTCGGTGTTCGGCTTGGCCCGGATTCGGTGTTCGGATTCGGGGGAATGGGCAGCCACGCGTTCGGTCGGAATTCCCCCCGGAGATCCGGCAACAGAAGGGCGAGCGACCGAGGAGAACGAGATGCACCTGTTCCGACGTTTCCAAGTCGATCTCGGCCGCAAGTTTGAGGCCGCGGGGGTGCTCAGCCGGACCCGGCAGGCGCTCGATGCCGCCGGAGCCCGTGCCCCGGAGCTGACCGTGCTGTGTACGGATTCGTTCATGGCGAAGCGATCGGCGGTCCAGATCCTCTTGAAGCGGATGCCCGAACTCGCACCGTTCGAGGGGGTCCAGGAGTCGCTTGGACCAGGACCGGCGCTGTCGAACGTGCCTCCGGACTGGCGGTATGCTCCGGTCTACCGGCATGACGTCCCCCGTCCACCGCTCGGGTGGGACCCCGTGCTGGCCATCGCCGCGGGAATCCCGCGGACGTTCCCGGTGGGCGACCTGCATGTCTGGATCCCCCTGGCTGAGCTCCTCGACCTCGCGCCCCCGCCTGCGCCAAGCGTCGAAGGGACGACGGCGATCGAGGTCACCGGGCCCGAGGCCTCGCTCCGGCTGTGGAGCGACGCGAACCCCAACGGCGGGCGCAAAAACGGGCTCGCCGCCGACGTGCGGTTGCCCGTACCCCCGCGCGAGGCCAAGGCCGTGCCTGCGCTCCCGCCGGCGACGGCGCAGCTGGTCGCCGAACTCGGGCTGAAGGAGACCGGGATGTTCTTCATCGCCGACGCGGCTCCGGGCCACGTCGCGGCGCGTGACCCGCGGGACACCTCGACCTGGGTTTCCCCCATCGACCCGTCCTGCTGGAAGCCGGGACTCCCGGGAGAGCAGACCGGGACCGGCGGTCCGGCCGGGGACTCCCTGAAGACGCTGCTGACGGCAGCGCTCCCGCCGGGGAAGTGGAAATTCCGCAAGGGGATCGTTGGGTTCAGCGGCTACGGGCCATGGCAGCGCGCCCTGCTCACGCGGCGGACGCCGCTGGACAACGAGCTGACGCTCGACGTCGGCCGTTCCGAGGTCAACGGCATCGGAGCGATGCTCTACTTCCGGGGCCCGGTGGCCCACGAAAGCCTCGAAGTACTCGCCGGACACCGGGGTAGCCCGGCCGACGCGATCGCCACCATCGCCGCCAGGGCGGAGTACTTGGTCCGCACCTGGGTCCCAGCGGTCGAGCAGCTCTACGGCCCGGGCGCCGCCTGGTTCCAGCCGGTCCTCGACCCGACGTGCTCGCACTGCCGCTGGCCACGGCCGCGCCACTGGGGGATGCCCTGACACCCAACCTCCGGACCGTGGCGCACGGGGGTTTTCGACGCCCTTGCAGGCGCGTTGACGGCTACCGGGGATTTCGCGAACCGGCTCGTTGATGGCCATCACGGGCATGCCGCATGAGCGGAATGCCGCGGACGGTCCCGGGGTGCGCGGCGCGATCGCGTTCGGCTTCGCGCGGAATGCGCATTTTCCCATCGACAGCCGGCGCCAGGGCCGCAA
>CAYRCM010000005.1:0-83047 GCA_964422715.1 uncultured Myxococcales bacterium
TACAGGTGGCCGGCGGCCGCGGGGTCGGCGGGCCCCCCGCTCGGCGCCGGGCTGCTCGGGGCGGGGGCGGGCGGGCCGCCCTTCGGCACGCGCACGCCCCGGGCCAGGGACACCGAGCCGCCGATCAGCACGTAGGCCGACGCAATGCCCAGCAGATACTCGGGGAGTAGCCGCGCGAAGCCGCAGACATAGACGGCCACGAGGTTGGCACCCTGGAAGATGTTGAACGGCAGGCCGTGGTGCGCGGAGGCCTTCGGAATGGGCAACCGGCTCACCATGAGGAGCCCGAGCCCGAACAGGGCGAACGGCAGGGCGTCGATGAAGCCGGGCGGCAACCCGTACTTCGAGACCGTGAGCACGTAGGTGGACACGAGGGCCCCGCACATGGTGGTCGGCACGCCGAAGAAGTGGGTCTTGCCGTAGCTGACCGTCGTGATGTTGAACTTGGCGAGCCGCAGCGCGGCCGCGACCACGTAGAAGAAGATGCCCGCGTACACGCCGATGCGCAGCAACGTGCCGGCACCGAGCGCGTCGAGGCGCCCGGCCGGGCCCGTCATGAGGGACAGGACGAGGATGCCCGGCGCCACGCCGAACGTGACGAGGTCGCTGAAGCTGTCCATCTGCACGCCGAAGTCGCTCGATGCGTGCAGCAGGCGGGCCACGGTGCCGTCGACCTTGTCGAGCAGCACGCACAGCACGATGAACCACGCCGCGCTGTCGAAGTGGCCGCGCGTGGCCTCCGAAATGGCCACGAGCCCAAGCACGAGCCCGCCGCAGGTGACGAGATTGGGCAACACGTAGCGCAGCTTCCGCCGGATGTCTGAACCTGTCGCGTTCGCCACGGCCCCACCTCCGTTCGCTCCCCCCTGGGTACGCGATTACGGGCCTTTTATCAAGCCGCGCGCGCCAGATTTTCCCTTGCATCGCCGCGGGGCCTGTGCTATCTGCCATCCCCGTTTGCGCGCGGCGCCGCCCGAGCAGACCCTCCTTTTGCCGTCCTCTTTCTTCGGTTCCACTGAGCAATGCAGGGAGTGCGGGAGATGGCCGGGGCGTCACAAGGCGAACTTCGCCGTAGGCTCGAAGAACTCGTCGCACCGTTTCTCGAACGGCGCGGCTTCGAGCTTGTACTGTTGCAGTTTGCGGGGGGTCCGCGCCGGCCCGTGCTGCGGGTGTTCGCCGAACGGCTCGAAGGCGGCATCACGCTCGACGATTGCGTCACGCTGAACCAGGACTTGGGTGCATTGTTCGACGTCGAAGATCCGCTGCCCGGCCCCTACACGCTCGAAGTGTCGTCGCCGGGCCTCGACCGGCCGCTCACGAAACTCGACCACTTCGCGCGGTACGCCGGCCAGACGGCGCGTCTCCAGTGGGACGACGCGGCCGGTGTTCGGCACAAGGCGACCGGCACCCTGGGCACGCTCGAAGGCGAAGAAATCCTGGTCGAAACGCCCGAAGGGCCGCTGCGCGTGCCGTTTGGGCAGATCGTCAAGGCGCAGCTCAAGTACGATTTCGGAACCAAATCCGCGGGGCCAGCCAAGGGAGGCCGGGGCCGCGGGCGCAGCCGCACGTCGGAGTCATGATTCATGGAGGCCAACCTCAGCCAGGTCATCGACCTTGTGAGCAAGGAAAAGGGCATCGAGCGCGACGTGCTCGTCGACGCCGTCGAAGCCGCCATTCTCACGGCCGCGAAGAAGGTGTTCGGCCCGGACCGTGAAATCGAAGCCCAGTTCAACGAGGAGACGGGACAGGTCGAACTCTTCCAATACATGACGGTGGTCGATCAGATCGAAAACCCCGAAACCCAGTTGCCGCTCGACAAGGCGCGGCTCGTCGACCCCGAGGCGCAGCCCGACGACGAACTCGGCTTCCAGATCTTCTACCGCGAAGAAGACGCGCAGCGCGCCAAAGAAGAAGACGACAAGTACGGCGACATCCTGGGCATCCAGACGCATCGCCGCTCGTTCGGCCGCATCGCCGCGCAGACCGCCAAGCAGGTCATCCTGCAGCGCGTACGCGAAGCCGAACGCAACATGGTCTACACCGATTTCAAAGACCGCAAAGACGAGCTCGTCACGGGCATCGCGCGGCGCTTCGAGCGCGGCAACGTCATCATCGACCTCGGCCGTGCCGAGGCCATCCTGCCGGCCCGCGAACAGACCCACCGCGAATCGTACCGCGCGGGCGACCGCGTGCTGGCCTTCGTGCTCGACGTGCAGAAGCACGCAAAGGGTCCGCAGATCGTGCTCTCGCGCGCCAACGAGGGGCTCATTCGCAAGCTTTTCGAAATGGAAGTGCCCGAAATCTACGAGGGCATCGTCGAGATCGTTTCGGTGGCGCGCGAGCCCGGCGAACGCACCAAGATCGCCGTGCGGTCGCGCGACACCGACGTCGACCCGGTCGGCGCCTGCGTCGGCATGAAGGGCGCCCGCGTCCAGGCCGTCGTCCAGGAACTGCGCGGCGAAAAGATCGACATCGTGCCGTTCCACGACGACCCGGCGCGCTTCGTGTGCGCCGCGATCGCCCCGGCCGAAGTGTCGCGCGTGCTCGTCGACGACGACAACAACATCATCGAACTCATCGTGCCCGACGATCAGCTCTCGCTCGCCATCGGCCGGCGTGGCCAGAACGTGCGCCTCGCCCATCGGCTCGTCGGCTACGAGATCAAGATCTACTCCGAAAGCCGCATCGAAGAGGTCAAGAGCGAACTGCGCGGGCGGCTGCTCGCGGCGGGTGTCGACGCCCTGCTCGTCGAGTACATGTTCAAACTCGGCTTCCATTCGGCCGACAATCTGCTCAACGCCGACGAAAACGAGCTTGCCACCATCCCGGGCGTCGACGTCGAACTTGCGCGCCGCATCCAGCAGGCGGCGTTCGAACTGCGCCAGGAAAAGCAGGCCGAAGAAGAACGTCAGAAGGCGCTCGCCCAGGCGGGCGAAGGCGCCCCGCAGCCGGCCGCCGCCCCCGCGGCGAGCACCGGCGAAACCGCGCCCCGGGCGGCCGGCGAGACCGATGCCGCCCCCGCGGCGGATGCGGCCCCCGCCGAATGAGCGGGCGGCGCGTGCGAGGAACCGCTACCGGTGCCAACCGAGCCACAGGCCGAAGGCCGCAAAGGGCGGTCGCACAACGTCCCTCCGGGGACGCCCATGCGGCAGTGTGCCGGCTGTCGCCAGCGGCATCCCCGCGCGCAGCTCGTGCGCTTCGTGCGCGGAACCGACGGGTTGCCGGTCGCCGATCCGGACCGCTCGGCGCCGGGGCGGGGCCTGTCGCTTTGCCCCCGCGTCGGTTGTGCCACCGAAGCGGTCAAGCGGCGGGCCTTCGCCCGCGCGTTTGGCCCGGAGGCTGCGCGCACCGACCTGCCGCGCGTGCTTGGAGCTCTTGCCAACGCGGTGCAACTTCTGGTAACAGCATCGCTGCGCGGCGCCCTGCGGGCCGGTGTTCTTGTGCCGGCCGACGCGGCCCGGGGGCTGACGGTGCACTGGGTCGAGCCGACGGTTCCCGCGGAATACCCGCTCCCTGCCGACCGCCCTGCCGCCCGTGAAATCGTTTGGGACCTCCGACTCCTCGGGGCCCACAACGGCGTGTGGCCGGGCCGGCGCGGAGTTGTGACCGAACCCGTTTGGCAAGATCGGGTGGAATACTGGCATCGTCGCTTTTGCGAAGTGGGGCCCAGTGCCCGCCGGGCCGAACCCGGCGCCGCTTTGGCCCACCGGTCGCCGGCCGCTCGTGAGGCCGACCGACCGGACGACACGCCTGACCCGCGCCGAACGGTCAGGACGTCCTGATGGCGATTGCGGTCGCTGTCCAGGTGGTGTGAATGAGCAAGACCAGGGTCTACGAGCTCGCCAAGGCTTTGGGCGTCGAGTCCAAGGCGCTCCTCCTGCGCATCCAGAAGGAGACTCCCATTGAGGCGCCGAACCACCTGCATGCGCTGAACCCCGACGAAGTCGAGGCCATCAAGGCCATGTTCGCGCGGCCGGTCGAAGGCGAGGTGGTCACGCACCGCATCAGTTCGACGGTCGTGCGGCGCCGAGCGCGGCGTCAGCCCGGCGAAGGCGGACCCGAGGCCCCCGAAGCGCCGCCGCGCGCCGAGGCCGAGGCTGCGGTGGCCGCCGAACTGCTGGCCGCCGAGCCGCCCCCCGAAGAGGTCGGGCCCGTGGCGCCGCCTGCCGTCGAGACGGTGGCCGAAGAACCGGCGGTCGTTCCCGAGTCCCCGCCGGTCTTCGAGCCGCCGGCCCCGCCGAGCGAACCCGAAGAACCCGAGGCGCCGCCGCTCCCGCCGGTCGTCGAACGGGAGGCTGCCGAGATCGTGCGCCTGGCGCCCGTCGAACCCGAACGCGAGCCTGTCGCCGAGGTGCTCGAGGAGCCGCCCGCCGCCCCGGTCGAAGTGGTGGCCGAGCCGTCGATCGCCGAGGCCGCGGTGAGCGTCCCCGAGGTCGCGAGCGCGCCGCCGCCCGAGGTCGACGTGCAGGCCGAGCTCGTCGTCGAAGCACCCCCGCTCGTCGAAACGCCGACCGAACCGGAAACGGCGCCCTTCGAGGATCGGCCTGGCGAGATCGAAGAGCCGTTCATCGAACCGGCCCCCGGCGATGAGGCCGGCGACGGCCAGGCCGGGGCGGGCTATCGGCCGAAGTACGCCGACGCCGAGGTCACGCGGCGCATCCGGCTCGACAGCGCGCGGCGCGCGCAGGTCGTTGACCGGCCGCTCATCCCCATCCGCACGGTCGACTACTCGAACGAAGCCCGAGGTGCCGGCACCGGAGCCCGTTCCTTCGCCGGACGCCCCGGGCCCGTCCGTCCGCCCGACCGCTTCCCGGGGCGCCCCGACCGCATCGGCGAACTGCCGGTACTGGTGCCGCCGCCCATGCCGTCGGCCAAACCCGACGCCGATCGGCGCGAAAAGCGCAAGACCGTCGGCCGGCGCGTGTACGACCGCCGGCGCGACCAGACCCAGGCGGCGCAAGAGGGGCTCGGCAAACTCGACGTCTTCGCCCCGCGCCGCAAGAAGAAGGGTGCCAAGGCCGCGAAGGTGCCGCTGGCCACCCCGCTCACGACCCCCAAGGCGGCCAAACGCACCATCAAGCTCGACGAGGGCATCACCGTTGGCGATCTCGCCCAGCAGATGTCGACGAAGGCCGGCGACGTCATCAAGCGCCTGCTGAGCATGGGGGTGATGGCCACCATCAACCACGTCCTCGACTTCGACACCGCGACCCTCATCGCCAGTGAGTACGGGTTCACGGTCGAGAACGTCACCTTCGAAGAAGACGACATCATCCGCGGCGTCGAAGACCGCGATGAAGACCTGTTCGAGCGCCCGCCGGTCGTCACCATCATGGGCCACATCGACCACGGCAAGACGTCGCTGCTCGACGCCATTCGCAAGAGCAACATCGTCGCCACCGAGGCGGGCGGCATCACGCAGCGCATCGGCGCCTTCATGGTCGACACGCCGCAGGGCCGGCTCACTTTCGTCGACACGCCGGGTCACAACGCGTTCACGGCCATGCGGGCGCGCGGCGCGCAGGTCTCCGACCTCGTCATCCTGGTCGTCGCGGCCGATGACGGCGTCATGGAAGAAACGCGCGAAGCCATCAACCATGCGCGCGCCGCCGAAGTGCCCATCGTTGTGGCCATCAACAAGTGCGACCGTCCCGAAGCCAACCCCGAGCGGGTGCGCCAGCAACTCGTCGACGTACGCCTCGTGCCCGAAGAATGGGGCGGCGACACGCTGATTTGCGACGTTTCGGCCAAGGCCAAGACGGGCATCGAGCGGCTGCTCGAAGCCGTCATGCTCCAGTCCGAGATGCTCGAACTCAGGGCCAACCCCGACAAGGCCGCCAAGGGTGTCGTGGTCGAAGCCAAACTCGACCCGCATCGCGGGCCGGTGGCCACGGTCATCATTCAGGAAGGCACGCTGCACAAGCGCGACTATCTCGTGAGCGGGCGCAGCTACGGGCGCGTCCGGGCCATGGTCAACGACCTCGGCCAGGAACTCGACGAGGCACCGCCGTCCACCCCCGTCGAGGTCACCGGTCTCAGCGAAGTGCCCACCGCCGGCGACCCGTTCAACGTCGTGCAGGACGACCGCCAGGCGCGCACGCTCGTCGAGCACCGCGAAGAACAGGAACGGCGCCGCCGCGTCGCCAGCGTACCGAGCGCCGGCAAGTCCCTCGAAGACCTCCTCGGCTCCATGGGCGAACAGGAAACGAAGACGCTCAACGTGGTCCTCAAGGCCGACTCGCAAGGCTCGGTCGAGGCCATTCGTCAGGCGCTCGTCAAACTCTCGGCCAAAGAAGTCGACGTCAAACTCATTCACGACGCCGTCGGCGGCATCACCGAGAGCGACATCAACCTGGCGTCGGCTTCCGCCGCCGTCATCGTCGGCTTCAACGTGCGCCCCGAGGCCAAGGCGAAGCAGCTCGCCGAACAGGAAGGCGTCACCATCACGCTGCACTCCATCATCTACGAACTCACCGACTGGGCGCTCGCGCGTATGCGCGGGCTCGTGCCCAAGCTGCGCGAAGAACGCGAACTCGGACGCGCCGAAGTGCTGCAGACGTTCCGCGTGGCCAAGTCCGGCATGGTGGCCGGCTCCACGGTGCGCTCCGGCAAGCTCGTGCGCGGCTGCTCGGCGCGGCTCGTACGCGACAGTAAGGTGGTGTACGAAGGCCGGGTCGTCTCGCTGAAGCGCTTCAAAGACGACGCCAAGGAAGTGGCCCAGGGCTACGAGTGCGGCATCGTGCTCGAGAACTTCGCCGACATCAAGGTTGGCGACGTCATCGAGGCGTACGAGTTCACCGAGGTCGAAGCCGCGCTCACCCCCGCCGACGCCGCCGCCAAGTAGGCACAGGGGCGCGCTGCATGAGCATGGTGGTCGGTGTCTGCGAGTTCGGGCTCGACCTCAATGGCACGCAATCGCTCAAAGAGAAGCGCAGTGTCATGAAACGGGTCATCCTGCGCACGCAAAACCGCTTTCGCGTCGCCATCGCCGAGGTCGACGACCAGGACGATCTCGAACACGGTCGCATCGGCTTCGCCGTGGTCAGTTCCGACGGGCGCGTCATCAACTCGCTCATCGACCGCATCCTCGATCACGTCGAACGCATGGGGCTTGCGCCCATCACCGACCACGACTACGAGATCCTGCACTACTGACGAAAGATCCCTGAGCATGTCCCCGACCCAGAGCCATCGGCCGCAACGTGTGGCGCGGCAAATTGCCGAAGTCCTGACCCGCTGGATTCTCACGCAGGGCCACGACCCGCGGCTGCGCAGCGCCGTCGTCACGCACGTGGCGCTCAGCGCCGACCTCGGCGTGTGCAAGGTCCACGTGCTCGGACTCGGCGATGCCGTTCCGCAGGCCGAGCTCATCGAGGCGCTCGGCGCGGCCGCGGCCCCCATGCGTCGCGCCGTTGCCGAGTCCGTGCGCCTGCGCCGCGTGCCCGAGTTGCGCTTCTACTGGGACGACGTCGAGGCCTCGGCCCGCGCCATCGAGAAGACGCTCGCCGCTTACGAACCGCCTGAGAAGACGCCCTGATGTCGCCCTCAGCGCCGTTGCCCGGCGCCCCCGACTGGTCGGGGGTACTGCCCATCGACAAACCCGCGGGCCCCACCTCGTTCGACGCGGTGCAACTCGCGCGGCGCACCCTGAACCTACGTCGGGTCGGTCACGCCGGCACGCTCGACCCGGCGGCCGAGGGACTGCTGCTGCTGCTGCTCGGCGAAGCGACGAAGGCCACGTCCTGGCTCATGGCCGGGCGCAAGACCTATCGCACCACCGTGCGCCTCGGGGTCACGACCGACACCTACGACGCCGCCGGCCGGGTCGTGACCGAGGGCTCCACCGCCGATCTCTCGCCCGAACGGGTCGAGGCGGCGCTGCGCGGCTTCGTCGGCGCCATCCTGCAAGTGCCGCCCATGTACTCCGCGCTGCACCACGAGGGCCGGCGGCTGCACGAACTTGCGCGGCGGGGTGTCGAAGTCGAGCGTCCGGCCCGACCCGTGACGGTCTACGCGCTGCACGTCCTCGCCGACCGCACCCAGGGCGTGCCGGCCGAAATCGAGCTCGAAGTCACGTGCGGCCAGGGCTTCTACGTGCGCAGTCTGGCTCACGATTTTGGACAGGCGCTCGGCTGCGGCGCGCATCTGCGCAGCCTGCGGCGCACCCGGATCGGGCGCTTCGATGTGGCGGCGGCGGTTCCGCTCGCCGCGCTGCGCACGGTCCCCGAGCAGGCCCGCGCCGCGCTCGTGCCGCTGGCGGCGGCACTGGCCGACTTGCCCGCCCCAACTCTGGCCGCAAGCGACCTCGCAGCGCTGCGAAACGGTCGCGCCGTGCCGCTGCCCAGCGGGGTCGAGCCCCCCTTGGCGGCGGGCACGGCGGTGCGGGCGCTCGATGCCGACGGCGAACTGCTTGCAGTCTGCGAGGTGGTCGGTCGGGAAGACGCCGAAGGCTGCTGGTTGCGGGTCGTACGCGGCTTTCGGCGTTGACTTCACGGGGCCCCGTGGCTATGGTAGCCCTTCCCGCGTGACCGCCCCCGCCGAGGGGCCGCGCGCATTCTTCTTTGCGGACGCACGGTTTGCGTCCGCCGTCTGGCAACGCACGCACCCCGCCCGCGGCGCGGGGCTGCGCAAGAGGAGGACGACATGCCGCTCACGACTGAGTCGAAGCAAGAGATCATCACGAAGTACCGCACGCACGAAACCGACACCGGTTCCCAGGAAGTCCAGGTTGCGCTGCTGACCGAACGCATCCGCTACCTCACCGAGCACTTCAAGGTGCACCAGAAAGACCACCACTCCCGCCGCGGTCTGCTCAAACTCGTCGGCAAGCGGCGGCGGTTGCTCGACTACCTGCGGCGCACGGCCGAAGACCGCTACCGCACGCTCATCAAAGACCTCGGCATCCGCAAGTAGAGGAGTTCACACCCCATGATGGTTCGCGAAAGTGTGGTGGTGGGGGGGCGAACCCTCTCCATCGAGACCGGGCGCATCGCCAAGCAGGCAAGCGGCGCGGCTCTCGTGCAATACGGCAAGACGGTGGTACTGGTCACGGCCACCGCCGACCGCAACGCTCGACCGGGCAGCGAAGACTTTCTCCCCTTGACCGTCGACTACCGCGAAAAGACCTATTCGGCGGGCAAGATTCCGGGCGGCTACTTCAAGCGCGAAGGCCGCCCGTCCACCCTCGAAACCCTGGTCGATCGGCTTATCGACCGCCCCATTCGGCCGCTGTTTGCGGCCGGATGGCGCTACGAGACGCAGGTCATCGCCCTCGTTCTCTCGATGGATCAAGAGAACGACCCGAGCCTGTGCGGCATGATCGGCGCCAGCGCCGCGCTCATGCTGTCCGACATCCCGTGGCAGGGGCCGCTCGCGGCCGTGCGCGTCGGACGCATCAACGGCCAGTTCGTCATCAACCCGACCTACCCGCAGCAGGACGAAAGCGACCTCGACCTCGTCATGTCCGTCGGCAAGAGCGGCATCGTCATGGTCGAGGCGGGCGCCAAGACGGTTCCCGAAGACGTGCTCGTCGACGGGCTGATGTTCGGTCAGACCGAGGCGCAGGCCATCCTCGAACTGCAGGAGCGCGTCGCTGCGGCCGCCGGCAAGACCAAGCGCGTCCACAAGGCGCCCGAAACCGACGCCAAGTTTGCTGACCACGTCGCCGACCTCGCGCGCGCCCCGCTCACCGAAGCGCTCAACACCAAGGCCAAACTCGACCGCTACGCGGCCGTCGACGAAGTCCGTCAGCGCGTGCTCGACGAGCTCGGCGAGGGCTACGCCGACCGCACGGGCGAGGCCAAGGCGGCCTTCGAAGAGCTCAAGAAAGAGATCATCCGCAGCCAGATCCTCGACAAGACCAAGCGCCTCGATGGCCGCGGTCTCAAGGACATCCGGCCCATCACGTGCGAAGTGGGCGTGCTGCCCACCACGCACGGCTCCGCGCTGTTCACGCGCGGCGAAACGCAAGTGCTCGTCACCCTCACGCTCGGCACCTCGCAGGACGTGCAGCACCTCGAACAGCTCACGGGCGACGTCACGAAGCGCTTCCTGCTGCACTACAACTTCCCGCCGTTTTGCGTCGGCGAAGTGCGGCGCATGAGCGGCCCGTCGCGGCGCGACATCGGTCACGGGGCCTTGGCCGAACGCGGCGTCAAGGAAGTGCTGCCGAACCTCGAGGCGTTCCCCTACACCCTGCGGCTCGTCAGCGAGGTCATGGAGTCCAACGGCTCGTCGTCCATGGCCACGGTCTGCGGCTCGTCCCTGGCCCTCATGGACGGCGGCGTGCCCATCCGTTCGGCGGTGGCCGGCATCGCCATGGGTCTCGTCAAAAAAGGTCGCAAGGTCCGCATCTTGTCCGACATCATGGGCGACGAAGACCACTATGGCGACATGGACTTCAAGGTCGTCGGCAACCGCGACGGCATCACCGCCCTGCAGATGGACATCAAGTGCGACGGCCTGTCGCGCGACATCCTCATGAAGGCGCTCGAACAGGCCCGCGAAGCGCGCTTCCACGTGCTCGACCAGATGGCGCTTGCCATCGATGCGCCGCGCCCCGAACTCTCGCCCTATTCGCCGCGCATCGAGACGCTGCGCATCAATCCCGACCGCATCCGCGACCTCATCGGTCCCGGCGGCAAGAACATCCGCTCCATCATCGAGCAGACCAACGTCACCATCGACGTCATGGACGAAGGTCTCGTCACGGTTGCCGCCGTCGACGAACAAGCCATGCGCGACGCCATTGCGCTCGTGCGCCGCTGCACCGAAGAAGCCGAAGTGGGGCGCGTGTACCTCGGCCGGGTCGTCAAGGTCACCGACTTTGGCGCATTCGTTCAGATTCTGCCGGGCACCGAGGGGCTCTGCCACATCTCCGAGCTCGCCGACCGGCGGGTCAACCGCGTCGAAGACGTCGTGCGCGAAAACGACGAAGTGCTCGTCAAGGTCATCGGCATCGACCGGCAAGGCAAGATCAAGCTCAGCCGGCGCGAAGCCCTCGGCCACCAGTCGAACACGCCGTCCGGCGACGCGTCCCCGTCCGCCTAGCCGCCTTGCCTACAGCGCCACACACCCAGGGCACGAGGGCCCGCGCCGTCGGGGCTGCCTTCCCCCTGCGCGGCGCCCTGGTCGTGCGCGCGCTGCGGCAACATGCCGCCCGAGTCGCGGCGGCCGTCGCGGGCTGGCTCGCAGGCCCAGCGTCGCCGCCTGGCGGGCCGCAGCTCAAGGTTCGCCGGCTCAACCCAGAACGCGACGCCGACCTGCCGCTGCCTCGCCGCATGTCTGCGCACGCCGCCGGCCTCGACGTGACCGCGGCCGTGACGACGCCGCTCGTCATCGCGCCCGGCGCCGCCCTGCCAGTGCCGACGGGCCTGGCGTTCGAGTTGCCCCCCGGCTTCGAAGTTCAGGTGCGCCCGCGCTCCGGGCTCGCCGCACGTCACGGGGTCACGCTGCTCAACGCGCCGGGTACGATCGACGCCGACTATCGGGGCGAAGTCACGGTGCTCCTCGTCAACCTCGGCCCGACGCCCTACACCGTGCAGCGCGGCGACCGCATCGCGCAGTTGGTGGTGGCACCTGTCCTTGCATGCACCGTCGTCGAGGTGTCGGCTCTCAGCGACACGGCCCGCGGCGGCGGCGGATTCGGCCACACGGGGCGCTGACCATGCGCACGCCGCAGCTCAGCATCGTGGTGCCGGCCTTCAACGAAGCGCACCGCCTGCCAAACACGCTGGCGGAGCTCCTCGCCTGGGCCGCGGCGCGGCCTGAGCCGGGCGAAGTGCTGCTCGTCGACGACGGTTCGCGTGACGACACTCGGCGCATCGCCCTCGCCGCCGCCGCCCGCCATGACAGGCTGCGCGTGCTGTCGCATTTCCCCAATCGCGGCAAAGGGTTCGCTGTGCGGCGCGGCGTGCTCGCGGCGCGCGGACAGTGCATCTTGCTCACCGACTGCGATCTCGCGACACCGCTCAGCGAGTTGCCGAAACTCGAAGCCGCCATGCGGGCCGGGGCCGCGCTGGCGTTCGGCTCGCGCGTTGGCACCGGCGCCGAGCTCTTGCGCCGTCAGAGCGCCACGCGCGAGACGCTCGGGCGGCTCGCCAATCGGCTCATCCAGACGACGCTGCCCACGCTGCGCGGCTTCGGCGACACGCAGTGCGGCTTCAAACTCTACGACGGGGCGACGGCGCGGCGGCTCTTTCCGCTCTTGCACGCCGACGGCTGGGGCTTCGATTTCGAGTGCATCCACCTCTTTCGCAGGGCGGGCCTCGCCGTCGCCGAAGTTCCTGTGCGCTGGTCTCACGGCGATGCGTCGCAGGTGCGGCCCATCCACTACCTCACGACGCTGCACGAACTGCTCGGCGTGCGCTGCCGCGACCTGCGCGGGTACTACACCTGCCGCTGAGTGGCCGGGCGGCCCGCCCGCTTCCCGCCGGCCTTCCTTGACGGCACGGCCCGGGGCTCGCTACGCTGCCGGCGGCTGCCCGCGGTGGCCACCATCCGGAGGATGACCGTGTTTCGTGCGCGTGGACTGCCGTTCCTCGTGCTGCTGCTCGTCGGGTTTGGCTGCCGCCCGGACGTGCGCGACCTCAAGCGCCCGAACCGCGTCGTGCTGGCCCCGGACGGACGCGAGCTGTACGTCTCCGACTTTCACCACCAGCGGGTGGCGGTGTTCGACCGCGACGGCCACTTCGTCCGAGCCATGGGCGTGCAGGGGCTCGGCACCGACGAACTCTGGCGCGTCTGGGATCTCGTCCTCGAAGAACCGCGCACGGTGCTGGTCATCAACGAACGGCCGCTCTCGTCCGACGACGATCGCTCGGTCTGGGAAGTCAAACGCTTCGTCGAGGGACGCGAGAAGGGCGTCTACCCGCTCCACGAAGCCAACCGCAACCCCAACGCGTGGCCGAACGCGCTCGTGAGCCTCGGACGCGCCGGCTATCTCGTCGCCGACACGGGCCTCGGCGCCATCCTGCGCTTCGACCCGGCCTGGCGCTACCTGGGTCGCTGGCAGGCGCCGAGCGGCGGCGAGCCCTTCGAATCGCCGTCGGCGTTGCGCCGCGTCGGTTCCGACCTCTGGCTCGTCGAGCCGCCGCGCCACCGCATCCGCCGCCTGACGCTCGACGGCCACGAGGCCCAGTCGTTCGGGCGGCCGGGCTCGGGCCCCGGCGAACTGCGCTTCCCGCGTGCGTTGGCCGTGTGTCCGGAACGCTGGCTGGCCGTGGCCGACATGGGCAACTATCGCGTGCAGCGCTTCGACCTGAGCGGCCGCTACCTCGACGGCTTCGCCCCGCCGTCGGTCAGTCCACGCTTTCCGCCGCAGATTCTAGACGTTGCGGTCTCCCCCGACTGCAGCCGGCTCTACGTCGTGGATTCCAAGGGCCACCGCGTGCTCGTGACCGACCCCCGCGGCACCCTCATCACGGCCATCGCCACCTGGTAGTGCGCGTCAGTGGACGGCGATCGGCGGTCGCCGGTCGCTATTCGGCTGTCTCGGAAACGCCGTCGAGCGTCGAGATGTCGGAAACCTCGGGCAGAGGCAGGAGCCCGTCCGGGTCGGGCGGAACGACGTCGGGCGGGGTCGTGACGTCGGGCGGGGTCGTGACGTCGGGCGGAGTCGTGACGTCGGGCGGGGTCGTGACGTCGGGCGGAGTCGTGACGTCGGGCGGAGTCGTGACATCGGGAGTGGGACCGGGGACATCGGGCCCGGCAAGGTCGACCGGGGGGGCGACCGCTTCGGGCTGCGCGACAAGGTCTGGAGCCGGCCCCGGCGCGTCGGAACGCCCGGCCACGTCGGCCGCCGTGTCACCCGAAAGCGCATCGAACGTGTCGGGCGCCGCGGTGTCCCCCGTGCCGCCACCCGCGTCGGGCGCCGCGGTGTCCCCCGTGCCGCCACCCGCGTCGGCCGGCGGCTGGTCTTTGAGCGGGTTGTCGCAGCGCGCGCCTTCTTCAAGTTTGTCGGCCCCGGGCCGGCAGCACGCTGCGTAGGACAGCACGGTGTCGGGCCGCGCGCAGCAATCGCAGCGCTTTTCGCCATACAGGGTGTGGCAGAGGGCCTGGACGCACTCGCTGCCGTCGGAGCAGGCGCCGGACGAACACGCCTGCCCGACGACACCCTTCTCCATGGCCCAGTCGAGCCCGTTGTCGGCACAGCCGACGACCAACCACAAGAGGCAGGATGCAAGAGCCGCACGCATCGTCGTCTCCCTTGGATGCTTCGTGAAACTGCGATGAGGCTAGCACAGGCGCACGCGCCGGGGCAATCCCCCGCGCGCCGGCGCAGCGCCCGGGTCAGTGTCGCGTCATGTTGCGGCTGACATTGAAGACCAAGCCGAGACTGACGAGGACCACGACCGTTGACGAGCCGCCGTACGACATGAGCGGCAGCGTCAGGCCGACGACGGGTAAGAGCCCGGTCACCATGCCGATGTTGAAAAACGCCTGCCAGGTGATGATGGCGGCCACCCCCACGGCCACGAGCGCTGAGAAGCGGTCGCGGGCGTCGCGCGCCACCCGTAATATCCAATGGACCACGAAGTAGTAGAGTGCCAGGAGCAGGGTGCAGCCGAAGAAGCCGTTTTCCTCCGAGTAGGTGGCGATGATGAAGTCGGTCTGCATCTCGGGCAGGTAGCGCAGGCGGCTGCGCGACCCCTGCCGCGAGCCCTTGCCCCAGAACTGACCCGAACCGACGGCCCACAGCGCCTGTTCCGGCTGCAGCGAGAGGTCCATTTTCTCCTTTTTGTCTTTGTCCCACTTGAACTTCTCGGGGTGCAGCCAGAGCGTGACGCGGTCTTTCTGGTAGCCCCGGATGAGATCGGTCTGCCAGGCGATGGGCACGATGAGCAAGATGTTGCCGAACAGCAGGAGCAGGCTCTTCAGCCGCAGGCCGGCGAACAGGATGACCGAGAAGCCGACGAAGAGCACCGTCAGCGTCGTGCCGAGGTCGGGTTCGGCCATGATGAGGGCGGCGGGCACCATGAGTACGAGAAAAGGCCGCCAGAGCCGGCGCAGGGTGAAACGCTCGGATTGGCGCGCGTTCTGGAAGAAGCGCGCCAGGACCAGGATGACGGCTAACTTCGCGAGTTCGGACGGCTGCATGGTGAAGCCGCCGATCTCGAGCCACCGCTTGGAGTAGTTGACCTCGCGCCCCACCAGGATGACGAGCACGAGCAGCAGCACCGTGATGCCGTAGATGAGCCACGAGAGCCGTTCGAAGATGGCCAGGTCGATGTGCGCCACGAGGATGGCGGCGACGGCACCCACCAGGATCCAGACGATCTGATTGTAGTGATACGAATCGTCCGAGTAGTGGTCGGCGTTGCGCAGGTTGAGCAGCCCGACGACGAGCAGCAGCACAATGGCGGCAAGCGCCAGCCAGTCCCGGCGCGGGCGCCCGCGTTGCCCAAGTCTCATGGCGTGCCTCCCTGCCCGGCATCGGGCCCGGGGCCCCCGGCGTCGAGGGACCCGGCGGCAGCCGCGGGGGCGGACGCCGTGTCGGCGGACCGCGCCCCTGCCGTGCGATCGGCGGTGGACCCAGCGTCGGGCGCGGGGCGGCCGCGCGCGTCGGCGGGCGCGGCGGGGGGATGCGTTTCGGTTGTGGCCGCCTCGTCGCCGGCCGCCGCCGGCGGCTCGGCGTCGGGGCGCGTGCGTGACAGCCCGCGGGCGAAGTACTCCTGCACGATCGCGGCGGCGATGGGGGCGGCTTCCTTGCCCCCCGAGCCGCCGTGTTCGATGAACACCACCACGACGATTTCGGGGGAATCGGCCGGCGCGTAGCCAACGAACCAGGCGTGGTCCTCGCGCAGCCAGGCCGCCACCTCGGGGGAGGCGCCACGCCGCGTCTGGGCCGCCTCGGCGGTGCCGGTCTTGCCGCCCATGACGACGGACTCGAGCCGCGACTTGAAGGCCGTGCCGCCATCCTCGTTGACGACGCGGAACAGCCCCTGCCGCACGAGCGCCAAGTGCTCGGCCGAGAACGGCAGGCGCCGTTCTTCCTGCGGCATGAAGCGCCGCACCACGTTGCCGCGGTCGTCGGTGAGTTGCAGCGCGATGCGAGCCTTCATGAGATGGCCGCCGTTGACGATGGCCGAGTAGACGCGGGCCATTTCGAGCGGCGAAACGAGCAGCGCGCCCTGCCCGACCGCCGTGCTGAGCGAGAACCCGGGCTGCCAGCCGATGGCCGAGTGCTTGGCGTGCCACGCCTTGGACGGCACGCGTCCGAGTTGTTCGGCGATCTCGATGCCCGTCGGCCGTTCGAGGCCGAAAATGTCGCGGGCGTACTGCTCGAGCCGGTCCATGCCGAGTATTTCGCCGAGGCGGTAGAAGTACACGTCGCAGGACACCATGAGGGCTTCGCTGAGGTCGGGCTGGGCGTGATGCGCGTGGCAGCGGAAGCGCCGGCGGCCGAAGTCGTAGTGGCCGCCGCAGTCGAAGCGCGTGTCGCTCGTGACGACCCCCTCGTGCAAGCCGATGAGGGCCGTCACCACCTTGTAGACCGAGCCGGGCGCGTACGCGTGGAGCGCCTTGTTCATCATGGGGGCGTAGGGGCTCTCCATGATCTCCTTGTAGCGCTGCGCGGAGAGTCGCCCGCTCCATTCGTTGGGGTCGAAGGGCGGCTCGCTGTGGATGGCCAGCACCCGACCCGTGCGCGGCTCCATGACGACGACGGCGCCCGAGCGCACGTTGGCAAAGGCATTGGAAACGATGCGCTGCAGCACCGCGTCGACCGTCAGCACGACGTTGAGGCCGGAGACGGACTCGGTCGAGCGCAGGTTGCCGAGGCGGGCTTCGCGGTTGTCGGCCGATTCCTGGGGTATCCCGCGAGCATCCTTATAAAAAATTCGGTCGCCGTGCGTGCCCCGAAGCACGTTTTCGAAGCCCCGTTCTACCCCCGAACGGCCGAGGAAGTCGCCCGGCTGGTAGACCCCCGGTCGGGCTTCGAGATCGCGGGCGTTGGCCTCGTTCGTGAAGCCCACGACGTGGCCGAGCAGTTGCCGATAGGGATACTGGCGGCGCAGCAGCGGGTCGACGCTGATGCCCGGCAACTCGTGCAGGTGGGCGGTGACCACGGCGGCCTGGTTGTCGAAGGGTCGGCCACACAACGGGCAGATGAGATGCAGCGTGCGGCTTTCGAGGGCCGTGCCGTCGGTCGGGCAGCGTTGATGCGCCGCGTAGCGCGCGCCGCAGTAGCCGCACAGCGCCCCGCGACGGTCGGGCTCGAAGGCCAACGGGCGGTTGTCTTCGGAGCAGCGGGTTTGGCCCGGGCCGAGGGGCAGGTACATCTGCCCGCAGGCCGGACACCACAAGCGCTCACGCGCCTCGCGGAGTTCGAGGGGAATGCCGTGGTCGGGACAACGGTCGGCCACGATGTCGCGCAGGATGGTGACTTTGTTGAAACGGCGCTGTTTCGTGAGGTTGCGTTGGACCTTGAGGGCGATCTCCTCGTACTGCTTGGCCGAGAGCCCAAGCAAGTTGCGCAGCCGCCAGAGTGGGTTGGCGTCGTCTTCGCTGCCGGCCAAGGCCGCGGCGCCCCCCCGGCCGCCGGCGGCCGCCAGCGGGCTCAGGCCCGACTTCTGGGCGGCCCGCGGGTTCTTCAGGCTGCGTTCGAGATAGTGCGGCACAACCCCGATATCGAAGCGCGCCACGTTGCGCGCGAGCACGCGGTTGTGCGCGTCGAGAATCTCACCCCGTCGCGCCGGGATGCGCTGCCGGCCGATGTAGCTGATCTGGGCGAGCCGCTCGTACGATTCGCCACGGATGATCTGCACGAGGAAGAAGCGAAAGAAGAGCGCGAGAAACAACACGGTCGCGGTGATGACCGCCCAACGATAGTGCGTGCGGAATTCGATGAGGCCCTTCTGTGGGGAGAACTCGCCCGCCATGCCGCGCCTCTAGCCGAAGAAGATGCCCGGCGAGCGCTTGCGCACGGTCAGGCGTTCGACGCGGGCATAGAGCCAGAAGAGGATGGGCGCGAAGGGGGCGGTGACGAGCGCCTGGGGCGCCATCATGCGCAGCACGAGTCCGTAGGCCTCGAACGAACGGTCGAAAATGGCCGACAGCACGAGGAAAAACAGGCTGCTGGCAATGCTCGCGAGAAAAATCATGCCCATGAGCGGAACCGCCGCGCGCATGGACAGCTGAGCCGAGAAGAACCGCATGAGAAAATAGAGCACCACCGTGATCTCGGTGTACATCCCGAGCGGGGAGCCCAACGAGTAGGCGTCTTTCAGCATTCCGAGCGCGAAGCAGACGAGGGCGCCTTTTACGACCGAAAGCCGCGTGGAGTAGAAGAGGGCCGTGATGAGCGCCACGTCGGGGGCGTAGAAACTGAGGTCGAGGTGATAGAGCAGCGGCGACTCGATGGCGAGCAGGAGGTACGTGACAATGAGGATGGCGACCGTCACGGCTGGCGGTTCTCCTTGGCGCTGGGGGGCGCCTCGATGGGGCTCGTGACGACGAGCACCTCCTCGATCGTGGAGAAGTTGACCGCCGGCAACACGTCGAATTCGTAGAACATTCCCTCTTGGTGTTCGCGCGGGTCGGCGATGTAGCCCACTTCGAGGCCGGCCGGGAAGACCCGATCGTGGCCGGTGGTGACGACCGTATCGTCCTTTTCGACGGGCTTGCCCCGGTGCAGGTACGAGAAGCGGGCCCCGTAGGCGTTGCGCGCGCCCCTGCCGTGCAGCACGCCGGTGACGCCCTTTCCGGCGATGGTGACGTCGATGCGGCTGCGCGTGTCGACCGTGAGCATGACGTCGGCGTATCGCCCCGTCACGCGCTCGACGCGCCCGACGACGCCATCGGCGGTGATGACGGGCATGCCGCTTTTCACCCCGTCGCCGCCGCCCGCGTCAATGTAGAGGCGAACCACTCGAAAATACGGAGAAACGTCTTTGCTCACGACCCGGGCCGGGACCGTGTGCAGATCGCCCCGCTTGCGCTTGAACTCGCAGAGCGTGCGCAGCCGCTCGTTTTCGAGCGCCAGCCGTTTGCCTTCGAGCGCCAGGCCGCGCAGGATTTCGTTTTCGGCGGCCAGCCTCTCGTTGTCATCGTGGACGTTGACGAGCGCGATGTAGCTCGACCACACGTCGCCCACCCAGGACATGGCCGAAGACATGACCCGCTGCGCCGGGGCCGTCACGACCATGAGGGCGGTTTCGAGAAACGTCTGCCCTTCGCGGCGTCGCCCGTGCAGGTACAGCACGAAGAGCGGCAGCGTCAGCACGATGAAGCTGACGAGCGTCGCCCGGTGCCGTTTCGCGAACTCGCGCACGAAGGTGGCCATGGCGCCCGGATGTTGCGCCCGCGCGAGCGGCGCGCGGCTAGGCGGGGATCGTGACCCCCTTCAGCAGGTGCAGCTCGTCGAGCGCGCGGCCCGAACCGAGCACAACCGACGAGATGGGGTCGTCGGCCAGCATGACCGGCAGCCCGGTCTCTTCCCGCAGGAGCACGTCGATGTTGCGCAGGAGGGCACCGCCGCCCGCCAGCACGATCCCCTTGTCGACGATGTCGGCGCTCAGCTCGGGCGGGGTGCTTTCGAGCGCCTCGCGGACCGTGCTGACGATCTGCCCGATGGTATCGCTGAGCGCCTCGCGGACCTCATCCGAGTTGATCGTGACCGTCTTCGGGATGCCTTCGCGCAGGTCGCGTCCCTTGACTTCCATGGTCATGACCGACTCGGTGGGATAGGCGTTGCCAATGGTGCACTTGATGTTTTCGGCCGTGCGCTCGCCGACCAGCAGGTTGTACTTGCGCTTCATGTGCTGGACGACCGCGTCGTCCATGCGGTCGCCCCCGACCTTGACCGACTTGGAGTAGACGATGCCCGCGAGCGAGATGACGGCAACCTCGGAGGTGCCGCCCCCGATGTCAACGATCATGTTTCCGGACGGCTCGGTAATGGGCAGCCCGGCGCCGATGGCGGCGGCCATCGGTTCTTCGATGAGGTAGACCTCGCGCGCCCCGGCGCTTTCGGCCGATTCGCGAACGGCGCGCTTTTCGACTTCGGTGATGCCGAAGGGCACGCAGATGATGATGCGCGGCCGAACGAGGGTCTTGCGGTTGTGAGCGCGAGTGATGAAGTACCGAAGCATGGCTTCGGTGATCTCGAAATCGGCGATGACGCCCTCTTTCATGGGGCGGATGGCAACGATCGAACCGGGCGTGCGGCCGAGCATTTCCTTCGCGTCTTTGCCGACCGCCAGCACCCGTCGCCCGCCGCGCGGCTCGCGTTGCACGGCCACCACGGACGGCTCGCAAGCCACAATCCCCTTGCCCTTGACATAGACCTTGGTATTGGCCGTCCCGAGGTCGATGGCCAGGTCATTGGAGAACAGGCCGTATAGCCAGTCGAACAATCGCGCTGACTCCTGGGAACCGGCGCGGGCCGCCGCGGCGCCGGACATGGGGTCGCATATATATCACCCCTCGGCGGAGGCAACAAGCCTTGCGATCGGGGCCCTTCCCTGTGAACCTCACGAATTCCGCTGCGGCGTCCACCGCGGAGGCCGCCGAACGGCGGGCGGCGCAGCGCAGCCGCCCCCTCGCGGAAGGGCTCGGGCCACGAGCGCAGGGGCCAGCCGGCAAGCGCCGCACGGGGCGCCGATCCCGTGACGCGCGGTATCTTGCCGAGCAGAAACTGCCGGCGCCCCTTGCCATTTCGGCCGGCGTTCTATAAGATTGCGCGCTTGACATGGTGTCTTGTCGTTTTTGTTTTTGAAATCGAAGGGTTAAACAGGGGGCTCGGTTCCACGGCCCCGCGGATGCGGCTCCATGCTCAAGGAACTCCGCGAGAAGTCCCGTTCCGTCGTCATCTACGTGCTGTTCGGCATCATCATCGTCGTGTTCGTGTTCACGTTCAACACGGGCAACCAGAGCGGCGGGTGCGACTCGGGCAGCCAGATCGTGTACGCCAAGGCGGCCGGCCAGTCCGTCGACGCGTCCATGCTATCGATGGGTCTCGGCCTGAGCCTACAGCCACCCGACCCCGACAGCACCGACGAACAATCGCTGATGATGCGCCAGTACTACCGGATGACGCGGCTGTTCGAGTTGCTTCCGGGGTCGCAATACCAGATCTTCAACCGCGACCCGCAGGAAGTGCCCGAAAACCGCTACGTGAAGGTCATGGAAGACCTCGTCGAGACCCTGCTGGTAGCCGAACGCGCAGAGGCGCTCGGGCTCACGGTCAGCGACGCCGAGGTCGACCAGCGCATGTACCGCGGCCTGCGCTCGTCACGCTCGTGGTGGAATCCCGACACCAACGAATTCAACGACGAAGTCTTCCGCCGTTGGGTGCGCTACGGGCTGCGCACATCGCTGCGCGGGTTCCGCGAGTTCGTGCGGCTCGAGATGCTGCGCGAGCGCTTCCTCGACCTCGTGCGCCAGCAGGTCATGGTGTCCGACGCCGAAGTCGACGCCTACTACCGCGACCAGAACGAGGCGCTCGAACTCGAAATCCTCGAAGTCGACCCGGCCCGCCTGCGTCCGGCGCTCAGCGTCGATGCCGCCGACGTCGCCAAGACCGTCGCCGAACGGGGCGCCGACATCGAGAAGTACTACAAAGACAACCCCAAGAAATATCACAAGGAAAAGCGGGCCCACGTGCAGGGCATCTTCTTGCGCGCGCCCTTCACCTTCCAGATCGCCCAGGCGACAGGCGCCGAGGCCGAAAGCCTGAAGGCCGATCGCGAAAAGGCCCGCGCGCGCGCTGAAGAAACGCTGGCGCAGCTCAAGGCCGCGCCCGCGGCCCCCGCCGGCGAGGCGAAGCCTGCCGACGAGGCAAAGCCCGCCGATGAGGCGAAGCCTGCCGATGAGGCGAAGCCTGCCGACGAGGCGAAGCCTGCCGACGAGGCGAAGCCTGCCGACGAGGCCAAGCCTGCCGATGAGGCCAAGCCTGCCGATGAGGCAAAGCCTGCCGACGAGGCCAAGCCTGCCGATGAGGCAAAGCCTGCCGATGAGGCGAAGCCTGCCGATGAGGCGAAGCCTGCCGATGAGGCGAAGCCTGCCGACGCGGCGCCCGCGGCTCCCGCCGGGGGCCGGACCGTCGATCGCGAGCGGTTTGGTGCGCTCGCCAAGGAGACGTCCGACCACGAGGATACCAAGGCGGCCGGCGGCGATTTCGGCGGTTTCCGCGAGGCGTCGAGCTTCGACGGCTACCCGTTTGGCCCGGGCGTAGCCGACAAGGTATTCGCGCTGCAGCCGGGCGAGGTCAGCGACGTCATCGAAGTGGGCGGCGGTTTCTGGATCGTTCGCCTCGAAGGCACGTTGCCCGAGGAGACCATATCGCTGGAGCAGGCCCGCGAGTCCATCGCGCGCGAGCTCTTGCTCGACGGGCGCATCGACGCCGAGAAAGCCCGCGTGGCCGATGAACTGCTCCAGGGCGCCAAGTCGGCGCCCGGGCGTTCCCTGCGCGAGCTGGCCGCCGACTGGAACAAGGCCCACCCCGCGACGCAGCCGGGCGCAACGGACACGGCCGACACGGCCGCCGTCGAGGCGCTGGTCGTTCGCGATTCCGGACCCGTTGTTCGCATGCAGCCGGGCACCATCGGCAACGCGGCGCCCACGTGGGGCCAGATCGCGCTCGTGGGTCGCTCCGAGGAGATGCTCCGCGCGGCCTTCGCGCTCACCCCCGAGAAGCCGCTCGCCGAAAAGGTCTTCACGCTCGAAGGCAACCCGCGCCTGTTCCTCGTCCGTCTCAAGACCGCGCCCGCGCTGCCGGCCGACCGCTCCGCCGACGACCTCAAGAACGACAAGCAGGCGCTGCGCGAGACGCTGCTGCTGCAACGCCAACGCGAAGCCTACCGGGCCTTCTACGGAGCGCTCCGGGCCGCAGCCGAGAAGAACGGCGACCTCACGTTCACCGAGGAGTTCGACGGTCTCGTCCGCTCCGAAGACAAGCGCATCGAAGACATCGTGCGCCGCCTCGACGAGAAGCGCGCGCGGCTCCTCGGTCTGCCGGCGGGCGGCAAGCCCGTCGCTCCGGGCGCGCCCGCCCCTGCTCCGGCCGCGCCCGCCGCGTCCGCCAAGCCCGCTGCCCCCGTCGCCCCCTGAACCCACCCGCTGACCCGCGCCCCCCAATTGTAGCGCTCGCCACGCCCGGCCCGTCTGCACGGGCGGTCCCGTGTATCTCCAGTTGAGCCGAGTTCAACGCCCGACGCCGGCGCAAGCGCCGCGTGCCCAGCCCGCCCCGGGGTCGCCCGCGTTGGGGGGCCCCCAACTGCGGGCACCTGTCCGGACCGTCCGCATCAGGGGCTGGGGTTGGCACGCGCCGTGACCCGGTCGTTGGGCGCGGCCGCGCGGGCCGCGCGCCGCAGCGTGGTGGGCGCGGGATTGCTCAGGGCGTGGCGGGGGCGCTGCCGGAAAGTGGCCTGCCGGCGGCCGGCAGCGGCGACTCAGGCGGCGTCCGGCCAGGTTCGGTCAGGGCGGCTCGGAGCCGCTGCACGGCTTCCTGCAAACGCGCAAGACGCCGCCCGCCGGCGCCGAGGCGTTCGGCCAGGGCGTAGCTTTGCTCGTAGGCGAGGAGCGCTTTCTCGACGAGCGGCCGGACGCGCGTGCGCAGGTGCGCCAAGTATTCGTCGAGATCTTCGGCGCCAAGCCCCTCGGGCGGGGCGGTTGCCAGCAGCTGCGCGTGGAACTCTTCGTAGAGGCGGCCGAGGCCGACGCCGGCCGCCACCGACCAGTGACGGTGTTGCGTGCGCACGGCGTCGAGGAAATGGGACTGCGCAGCGAGGAAGAGTACCCCCTTGGCTTGGAGGTCGCGCTCGAGCTGTTCCATCGGCCAGCGCAGGGAGTGCTCTGAGAAGCGGCCGCGGAAGACCTGCCCGAGCACGTGATGCGCGAGGGCCGCCGGCCCCCGTGCCGGCGCCACCCGCAGTTCGGGGGCCTTTGCGATCAGCTCGACGACCTCACGGGCGCGCGTCTCAGCGGCCAGCGGATCCCCCAACCGCAGGGCGCTGTACGCGGCGCGGGCCAGGACGTCGACCTGCTCGACGGGCGTCAACGGTTCGCCGAGCAGGGCCTCGAATCTCTCGCGCGCTTCGGCAAGCCGGCCGAGGCGGATGAGCGCCATGCCCGCCATGAAGGCAGCGTCGCGGCGTTCGGCGGGGGGTACGAAGAGCGTGACGGCGAGATCGAACTGGCCGAGCGCCTCCTCGTGGCGGCCGAGCCGCCGCAGGCAGAGGCCCGCGTTGTAGGCCGCCGACGGACGCAGGCGGCTGTCGGGCAACCGCTCGACCAGGGTCGCGAAGCGGGCGTGGGCGGCGCGGTACTGGCGGGCCCGGTAGAGCGTCTCGCCCTCCGCGAAGAGCGCACGGTCGTCCATGAGACGAGGCTTGCCGTTGGGGCGCCGCTCGCCGGGCTCGACCAGCGTATCGGTCATGGTCAGCGTGGGTTCGACGGGCGCCGGCGGCTTGCAGGTCGGCGCCAGCAGCGCGGCGACAAGCCCGCCGAGGAGCACCGCCCCCGGACGACCGAACCGCTCCGACAGCCTTGTGAGATGTGCCATGAATGGGTGAACGTGCAGCGGGTAGGCCGGGCTGCGACTAGAACGTGAAGTAGTAGTCCTTGGCGGCCTTCTCTTGCAGCTTCTTCTGGACGGGGGCCAGATTCACTTTGCCGGCGGCTTCCTTGAGCCCCAGGAGGTGCGTCTTGACGCGATCGGCGAGCATCGCCACCGTGGCCTGCGACTCGAGTTTGGCAAGCGGCTGACCATCGAACTCGACGACGTCCTTGACGTCGACGGTCACGGATTCTTTGACGCCTTCGAGCGAAACCTCGACCTGGTAGCCCGTGACCTGCCCCGCCTCGTTCTGGACCTCCTGGAGCGGCGTCATGGCCTTGACGAGTTTGGCGGTGCGCCACGGCTTCGTGTCGGCGGCGGGCTCGGCGGCAGGCGCGCTACCGTCGGGTGGCGCGGCCGGCGCCGGGGGAGCGTCCGGGGCCGCATCGATCACGATGTGGCGTGGGATGGGTTTCGGTTCGGCGGCGCCAAACTGCTGGTTCAGGTAGAGCAACACTTCGCGTTCGAGCAGGAACGTACGCGTGACGTCGATGAACTCGTTGACGCTCTCGACGAACGTCGCCACTTCGGCGACGCTCTCGTTGTCGTAGATGGCCGACTGGAAGATGTTGCGCAGGCTCATTTGCGGCACGCGCGTGACGAACGTGTTGCACTTGACCGCGAATTCCGTGAGTTTTTCGACGATCCACTTGGGGTCGCGGTTCTGCGTCTGCTGGGCATCGAACAGGCCCAGGATGTCGTCGATGTCCTGCCGGTGCTGCGTGATGAGGTCGATGAGCTCCTTGCGGTCTTCGAAGAACTTGAGAATGCCTTTCGCCTCATCGATCTTGGCGTTCTCGTTCGCGCGCCCGGCGAATGCCTGGCCGAGGAAGTAGCCCGAGAACAACACGACGAGGCCGCTCAGCACGCCGAGGCCAATGCGCACGATGACACGCGCGCGATGGCCGGCCTTCGGCGGCGCCGTAAGTTTGTCGGCCTCGTGGTCTTCGATGTGTTCGTGCACCCAGGAGGGCTGCACGGGCTTGCCGGCCAGACTCCACGGGTCGGCCGCGGATGCGCGGGCGGCCTTCTCGCGTTCCTGACGCTCTCGCGCTTCCTCTTCGGCACGTTGTTTCTCGTCCTCCTCGCGACGACGACGCTCCTCTTCCTCCTTCTCGCGCTCGACGGCTCGCCTGGACTTCGCCGACAACCCGAGCCGCGCCTGCAGGTCGCCAAGGTCGTGGTCGCTCCCCCCCGACTTCGTTCCGTCAAGACTCAACTCGGCCTCCTTTGGGTGCCCTTGTTTCGCCAGATGCCACGCGGCGTCGGCCGCGCCTTCCCGGAGACACCGGGCGGCGCTACGGTAGAACAGCCCCACGGCGCAGTCAAGCCGGAAGGCCCCGCAAACGTTGCTGTTGCGGGGCCACACGGCCCCCGGACTCGTGCGTTGACAGCGTCGGGCGCGTACCGTAGGCTCCGCCCGTCTGCAACGAGGCGTGCATGAGCCCATCCCCTGCGCCTTTGCGCATCCATTTCATCGGCATCTGCGGCACCGGCATGGGCGCGCTCGCCGGGGCGCTACGCGCTCTCGGACACGACGTGCGGGGCTCCGATGCCGCCGTCTATCCGCCCATGTCCACGGCCCTGGCGGCGTGGGGCATCCCCGTGAGCGAAGGGTTCTCTGCCGCCAACCTCGAGCCGCGTCCCGACGTGGTCGTGGTCGGCAACGTCGTTTCGCGCGGGCATCCCGAGGCGGTTGCGGCACGGGAGCGCGACATACCCCAGCTGTCCATGCCGGAGGCCATCCAGCGCTTCATCCTGGCCGGACGGCGCCCGCTCGTCGTGGTCGGCACACACGGCAAGACCACCACCACGGCGCTCGTCGCCAGGCTGCTGCACGTGGCGGGTCTCGAGCCCGGCTTCCTCGTGGGGGGCCTGCCTGTCGACTTCCCGGCCAGTTTTCGGCTCGGCGCCCCGCCCTACTTCGTGATCGAGGGCGACGAATACGACAGCGCCTACTTCGACAAGCGTCCCAAATTCATGCACTACGCCCCCGACGCCGCGCTGCTCACGGGCATCGAGTTCGACCACGCCGACATCTATCCCGACCTCGCGGCCGTGCGGGCGGCCTTCGAACGCTTCGTTGACCTGTTGCCGACGGCCGGCCTCCTCGTCGCGTGCGCCGACGACGCCCTGGCCGGCGCAGTCGCCCTCGGTGGCCGGGCGCGCGTCACCACATACGGTCTTGCGGAGACGGCCGATTGGCGCGCCACCGAACGCACCACCGAAGTCTCGGGCCAATCGTTCACGCTGCGTCACCGCGGACGAGTCGAGGGGCGCTTCCAGTTGCCGCTCTACGGCACGCACAACGTCGTCAACGCCGTGGGCGCCTTGGCCTTGGCTCGCGAACTCGGGCTCGAACGCGAGACGCTCGCGCGCGGTCTGGCCGCGTTCCACGGCGTGCGGCGACGCCAAGAGATCGTGTTCGACGCCCCGGGGGTGACCCTGGTCGACGACTTCGGCCAGCACCCGTCCGCGGTGCGCGAGACCATCCGCTCCGTGCGCCAGCGTTTCCCCGAGCGCCGCCTCACGGTCGTGTACCGACCCGAATCCAACACGGTGCGGCGCCGCTCCCTACAGGCCGATTTTGTCCCGGCGCTCGCGGGCGCCGACCGCCTCGTCTTCGTGGGCGCGCTGCGCAAGGCGTCCGACCCCGCGACCATGGAGACGCTCGACGTCGCGGCCCTGCTCGCCGCCGTGCAGGCCGCGGGCGCCGCGGTGTGCCGCGTGGCGACACCCGACGAGGCCGTGCAGGCCGTGCTCGACGATCTCTGCCCTCCGGCTGTGGTGCTGGTGTTGAGTGCCCGGGCGCTCGACGGCGGGGTGGCCCAGCTCGCGCAGGCGCTCGCGGCGCGCTAGAAGGTCCAGAAAAGCTTGCCCTGCAGGCTGAAGGCCGGTTCGGCGGCCACTTCGGTGGGGTCGAGCCGGCGGAAGGCGTCGAAGGGGATGAACAGCGCGCTTTCGAGCCGCGCATCGAAGTGCGTGCCGAGCGTGTACTGCAAGCGCAGGTCCCATTCGAGCCCGAGCGCCCAGCCCCGGCCCGGCGTGCCCCGCTTGTCCATGGCGCCGGCGTACAAGAGGTCGGTGCGCACGGCGAGCGCGTGCGCGTCGCGGTGCCAGAAATTCCATTCGACCCACGGCTTGAGATACCAGGCGTTCGTGACGGCGCCGACAACCTCTCGGAACATGAAGCTGTCGATCTGGTAGGCCCGGTTGAAGCGGAAGGAATGGATGTCGTTGCGGCGGTAGAGCGTACCCGACTCGGCCCCCGCTGGCGGCACGAAGTTGACCCCGTCCTGAACCCCGAAGAGTCCGTCGGCGTCGTCGCCCGTCGGCAGCCCGGCCAGCCCGAAGTCGGCGCCGAAGCGCCAGTTGAAGCGCCGGTACTCGAACTCGATGGCGCTGCCCCACTCGATGAAATCACGGGCGTGCGTCTCGCGGGTTTGGTAGTCGACGAGCGTCAAGTCGCCAAAAAGCAGGGCCGACTCGAATTCGATGCGGACCGATTCGCCAAACGTGGGCCGCCACTCGAGGCGCAGCCAGACATCGGGGATCCAGAAGAACGCGCGGCGCGGCCCGGTGACGTAGCACTGCCAGTCGTCGCGCGCGACGGCGGCCTCATCGCAGTACGTTTTTGGGGGTTCGTCCATGCTTGCATCGAGAGACGTATAGTCCTGGATGCGAAACGCGTTGTAGATGCCCCAGTCGACGCCGACCCCGCCGGCGTTGAGACGGCGTTCGCGCGCCTCGCGTTCGTCGGGGAACATGGGCTTGAAGTAGATCTTGACCACGTACTGCTGGACGTCGTCGATGTCGAGGGCGTCGTAGGGTTGGCCGAGCGGCTGCGCGGGCACGTCGCTCGTGGGCCCGGACAACGGGTAGTCCCAGGCGAAGCCGACGTACATGTCGTAGATGCGCACGGCGCCCTCGATGCGGTCGGCCGAGTCGCCGAAATCGTTATCGACCCCGTCGCCGGCGTTGCGCAGCAGACCGAGCCCCCAGTGGTCGGGCATGCGGCCTACGGACAGCAGCACGCGGTCGATGAGCGTGAGTTCGGCCCACAGCCGGCGCACGCGCACCGCGTCGCGCAGTGCGTTGACCGCCGATTCGGGGGACGCCTGGCTTTCCGAGAGGAAGGCGAGGCCGTTCGTGTAGTAGGGGTGCACGGCAGGCGTGGAGCCGAGCACGAGGTTGTGCAGCACGTCGAATTCGGCGTGGATGCGCACCCGTTCGTCGATGGTCAGCGTCGGATGCAGGCGGAACAGCAGGTTGGCACTGCCGCTCGTGTCGAGGCGGTCGGTCGGGCCGCAGTCGGTGCCGACGCCGCCCGCGCAGTTGCGGCCGAGGAAGAGGTTGCGGCGCGCGGAGGTCGTGGTGTCGTATTCGTGGTAGAAGCCGGCAGTGGCGTTGCCGAGCGCCGGATTCGCGAAGAATCCCGCGCGGAAGCGGAAGAAGCCGCTCACATCGAGGGTCATGAACGGCAGGATGCGGACGCCTTCGTCGGTGGGCACCCAGACGGGCTGTCCGGACGCGTCGGCGGCCAGGGCAGGAGGGGCCCCCCAGAGTGCCGCACACAGCGCCAGGAGCGAGCAGTAGGACGACGCGCGTCGCAACAAGGGCCCCCTTGGGCAGCGGCCGATGGGCCCGCCTTGCGATTCGGGACCCCAGCCCCGCCGGGTGACGGCGGCCGGTCGGCCTCGCAAAGTCGGCCCGCGGGGCCGTGTGGGGCGCGATACTAGGGGAGCCGTCGGGGGTTTGTCAAACGCTGTCGGGCGTCTAGCCCGCCGTCATGAACGTGCGCTGCGCCACGGTCGCGCGGGCTAGAAGTAGTAGGTGGTGCCGGCGAGGAACTGCAACCCGAAGTTGAACTTGTCGTCAGGGTCGATGTCGTGCACGCCGCTACAGTAGCCGCGCGTGTCGCCGATGCGCTGAATGCAGCCCGTGTTGAGATCGACGTGCTCGTCGAGGTTCTTGTAGACCGTCACGAAGCGCAGGTCGGCGTGCAGCGACCAGGCGTTCGTGAGGAAGATCTCGACCCCGGCGCCGAGTTGCCCTGCAATTTCGACAAGATTGAGTTCGGCATCGCTGGAGCCGCCGGACGAGGTCAGGAGCAGGTCCTTATACTGCAGGCTGGTCAGGTGCACGCCCATGCCGAGGAGCCCGTACGGCTGGATGCGCGACTCTGGAAAGAGGTAGAGCAGCGCCGAGAGCATGACCGGCATGGTCACTTGGGTGACCGATTCCTTGTGGCCGTAGAGGTAGTCGAAACTGAGTTCGAGGCCCCAACGCGGGGTGATCTTGGAGCGGAACATGGCGCCCGCGCCGCCCATGACCGGGTTCTCGAACGACTCGACATTGTACTTGGTGCCTTCGAGGGCCACGCCCGAGAAACGCACGCCGAGCCCAAGCAACGCGCGGAAGCGGGCCGACGGCGGTGGGGGCGCGTAGGGATCCTCGAAGGCCGGCGGGGGCAGCGCCGGCGGCGCCGCGTAGCCCGGCTGGCCATACGCCAGGGCGCGCGGCGACACCCCCAAGCCCGTCAGAATCGCCCCCGAAAGGGCCAGCAGTGCGAGCAACCGGTGGTTCATCGTGCTTCCTCCCCCGTCATCGCTGGACGGCGTGTCAGGCGCCTGGCGCCAACCGCGACACCCGGTCGGCGCGCCGCCCCCCCGCGGCCGCTCCAAGCGGCTTGGACGGGAACCGGCCGGGCCCTATTCACGGCGCGCTGCTGGCCGAGTTCCGCCCGGGTTTTGGACGGCTTCCGCGGCGGGGTGCGTGACAACTGCGGCGCCCCTCCCTACAATCGCGCTTCGCTTCGCCGCGTGGCCGGCCATGCGCCGCGCGCGAAGCTCCCCATCGAGACGGAGGAGTCGTGGTTTCCTGGGGTCTGCGGTCGGCCAGCGACTGGCTGTTTCAGCAGTGGCACATCATCGACGCCGAGCAGAGCACCTCGCCCGCGGGACGGCAGCGCGCCCAGTTCCAGGGCCTGGTGACGGTGGGCGTCTCGGCGCTGGTGCTCACCGGCATGTCGTTCGTGGTGCTCGACCCCGGCAACCAGCGGGCCATCGCCCAGGCCGTGACGGAGCTCGCCGGCCTGCTCGTACCCGCCTGGGGCCGCGCGCTCAGCGAGCATCCCGACCTCGTGCGCCCCTGCGTCTGGTCGCTCGGCTGCAGCTTCTTCTACGTGCTCATGCCGGCCATCGTCATCAAGGTGGTCTTCGGCGAACGGCTACGCGACTGGGGCCTGTCGCCGCGCGGCTACTGGCGCCATCTTTGGTTGTACGTGCTGCTGTTCCTGCCGGTCGTGGGGCTCGTTGTGGCCGTGTCCTACACGGCGGCTTTCCAGGCCAAGTATCCGTTCTACGATTCGCCGCGCGGTCTCGGCGACTTCCTCGTGTGGGAAGCCTTCTACGGGCTGCAGTTCTTCAGTCTCGAGTTCTTCTTTCGCGGGTTCATGCTGCACGGTCTCAAACGCCGCGTTGGGTCGTATGCCATCTTCTTCATGGTCGTGCCGTACTGCATGATCCACTTCCAGAAGCCGTTGCTCGAATGCCTCGGCGCCATCGTGGCCGGCACGGCCCTCGGCACCCTGGCGCTGCGCACGGGCAGCATCTGGGGAGGGGTCACCATCCATGTGGCCGTCGCCTGGTCCATGGATTGGGCGGCCATCGCGCAGCGCGGCGGCTTCGGCCCCTGAGCCCGCGCTCCGGGGCGGCTCGGGAACGCCGCGTGCACCTTGACCGCCGCCGCTCCGACCGCTAAGATGCGGCCGCTAACTCGTTGAACCCGCAGTGCAAAGGGAGCACGACAGGCATGGACAAACGGTTTCCCGACTACATGCCGCCCGCCAAGGTGGCGTACGTGTCCGGCCGGCCCACGACCCTGCACCTGCGCAAGTGCAAGTTCGTCCAGGAATCGCCCGAGGGCGGCGTCACCGAGTTCATCTTCGACCAGCGCACCATCAGCGTTGGCGCCATGGAAGACAACGATCTCGTGCTCAACGACGAGACGGTGTCGCGCTACCACGCCAAAGTCTTTGTCGAAGACGACCAGTACGTGCTCAAGGACCTCGACAGCACCAACGGCACGTTCATCAACCGCGTGCGGGTCAAAGAGGGCTTTCTCAAGCCGGGCTGCGTGGTCGGGTTCGGCAAGACCGACGTCAAATTCCAGGCCCTCGACGAGCGGGTGCCCCTCGAACCCTCGTCGCGTGAGGCGTTCGGCGACCTCGTCGGCAAGAGCCTCCGTATGCGCGAAGTATTCGGCATCATGGAGAAAATCGCGCCGACCGACACCACCGTCATCATCGAAGGCGAAACGGGCACCGGCAAGGAAGTGGTGGCGCGGGTCATCCATGCCTGCTCACCACGCGTGAAGATGCCGTTCACGGTGTTCGACTGCGGCGCCGTGCCCGAGAACCTCATCGAAAGCGAACTGTTCGGTCACGAGAAGGGCTCGTTCACCGGGGCCATCATGAGCCGCCAGGGTCTCTTCGAGATGGCCGAGGGGGGCACGATCTTCCTCGACGAAATCGGCGAGTTGTCCCTCGACCTACAGCCGAAATTGCTGCGCGCGCTCGAACGCCGCGAGGTGCGCCGCGTGGGCTCCAACAAGCCCATCACCGTCGACGTGCGGGTCATCGCGGCTACGCACCGCAATCTCGAAGAGATGGTGCGCACGGGCCGGTTTCGCGAAGACCTCTTCTACCGACTCTCGGTCGTGCGCATCTACCTGCCGCCGCTGCGCGAACGCAAGGAAGACATCCCGCTGCTCGTCAAGCACTTCCTGCGCGCGGGCGCCTACAACCGCGACTCCGAGGGCAAGCCCAAGATCAAAGGGGTTTCGCGCGAGGCCCTCGACGCGCTCGTGGCCTACCACTGGCCCGGCAACGTGCGTGAACTGCTGAACGTCATCGAGCGCGCCTGCTCGTTCGCCGAGCAGGAATACATCCAGCCCGAAGACCTGCCCGACCACATCTCGGGCCTCGGCACCATCACGCGCCGCGCAGCCCCCGACGTCACGACGGTCGACGTGCGCCGGCACACCTCGGCATCGGGCGACAAGTCGTTCAAGGACGCGAAAGAGGAGTGGATTCAGAACTTCGAACGCGAGTACATTCTGGACCTGCTGAGGCGCCACGACGGCAACATCTCGCACGCCGCCAAGGAAGCCGACATCGACCGCAAGTACTTTCGCAAGCTGATGAAAAAATACGATATCTCCACCGACGAACTCTCCGAGTGAGCCGCGCCGCCGGGGCTGCCCTCCGCGACCGTTCCGCGCCCACAGGAAATCCGAAAAAGGGGCCTTGACGCTCTGCGGACGGGCACTATATTTCGCGCCTGTTGAGGTTGGGGGGTGGTGGTTTTCAATGCATCCCCTTGAAATAACAGGCTTTTGTGACGATACCAGAAGGAGGCAAGCCCATGAAGGTGAGACCGCTGCATGACCGCATTCTCGTGAAACGGCTCGAAGAAGCTGAAGTGACTCGTGGCGGCATCATCATCCCCGACACGGCCAAAGAGAAACCCATCCAGGGCAAAGTCGTGGCGGTGGGCACGGGCAAGATTCTCGAAAACGGCGACGTGCGGCCGTTGTCCGTGAAAGAGGGCGAGCGCGTGCTGTTCAGCAAGTACGGCGGCACCGACGTCAAGATCGACGGCGAAGAGTACCTCATCATGCGCGAAGACGACCTCTACGGCGTCATCGAGGACTAACGGGCCCCCACGACCACAGCCCAATGCCGGCTCTCCGGCGCACAGCGCCCGCCGAGCAAGAAACGAAGGAGACAGAAGACCATGGCGAAGCAACTGCTGTTCCACGAGGACGCGCGTCGCAAGCTGCTGAAAGGCGTCAACCTCCTCGCCGACGCCGTGAAGGTGACGCTTGGGCCCAAGGGCCGCAACGTCGTCATCGAGAAGTCCTTCGGCTCGCCGACCGTCACGAAGGACGGCGTCACGGTGGCCAAAGAAGTCGACATCGAAGACAAGTTCGAAAACATGGGTGCGCAGATGGTGCGCGAGGTGGCCTCCAAGACCTCCGACGCGGCCGGTGACGGCACCACCACGGCGACCCTGCTCGCGCAGGCGATCTACCGCGAAGGCATCAAGCGCGTGACCGCCGGCTACAGCCCGATGGAGCTGAAGCGTGGCATCGACAAGGCCGTCGAAGCCGTCGTCGCGAAGCTCAAGGACATGTCCAAGCAGACCAAGGACCACACCGAGATCGCCCAGGTCGGCACGATTTCCGCCAACAACGACCCGACCATCGGCAACATCATCGCCGAGGCCATGCAGAAGGTCGGCAAAGAAGGCGTCATCACGGTCGAAGAGGCGAAAGGCATGGAGACCACGCTCGAGGTGGTCGAAGGCATGCAGTTCGACCGCGGCTACGTGTCGCCGTACTTCATCACCGACGCCGACCGCATGGAAGCGGTGATGGAGAACCCGTACATCCTGTTGAACGAAAAGAAGATCTCCAGCATGAAGGACCTGCTGCCGCTGCTCGAACAGGTGCATCGGGCGGGCCGCGGGCTCCTCATCATCGCCGAAGACATCGAAGGCGAAGCGCTGGCGACCCTCGTCGTCAACAAGATCCGGGGCACGCTGCAGGTGTGCGCGGTGAAGGCGCCCGGCTTCGGCGATCGGCGCAAGGCCATGCTGCAGGACATCGCGGTGCTCACGGGCGGCCAGCTCATCTCCGAGGACCTCGGCCTGAAGCTCGAGAACGTCTCGCTGAAAGACCTCGGCACGGCCAAGCGCGTGACCATCGACAAAGAAAACACCACCATCGTCGACGGCGCCGGCTCGCCGGTCGACCTCAAGGCGCGTGTCAGCCAGATCCGCGCGCAGATCGATGAGACCACGAGCGACTACGACCGCGAGAAGCTCCAGGAGCGGCTCGCGAAACTCGTCGGCGGCGTTGCGGTTATCAATGTCGGCGCGGCCACCGAAACCGAGATGAAAGAGAAGAAGGCGCGGGTCGAAGACGCGCTCAACGCCACCCGCGCGGCCGTCGAGGAAGGCATCGTGGTGGGCGGTGGGGTCGCGTTGCTGCGCTGCGCCGCCGCGCTGACCGACCTCAAGGTCGACTCCGACGAACAGCGCGTGGGCGTCGACATCGTGCGTCACGCCATCGAAGAGCCGGTCCGCTGGATCGCCATCAACGCGGGCGTCGACGGCTCCATCGTTGTCCAGAAGATCCGCGAGCACGCCGACCAGAACTTCGGCTACAACGCGGCCATCGACAAGTACGAAGACCTCGTGAAGGCGGGCATCATCGACCCCACGAAGGTCACGCGCACGGCGCTGCAGAACGCGTCGTCCGTGGCCGGGCTCATGATCACCACCGAGTGCGTCATCACCGAAAAGCCGGCCGAGAAGAAGGCCGCCCCCGGCGGTCCGGGTGCCGGCGGCATGGGCGGCATGGACATGGACTACTAAGTCCAGCGGTCCCGCGACGTTGAATCTGACCGGGGGGCGGTGCCACGGGCGCCGGCCCCCGGTCGTATTTCTTGGCCACGGCAACCGCACGGAGAGGCGAGCCATGAGACACCACATCAACCACATCGGCATCGCCGTTCGCGACCTCGACCAGGCGCTCGCCACCTACGCGGGCGCGCTCGGGATGCGGCTTCGCGAACGCAAGACCCTGCCGGAACGTGGGCTCGAGATTGCGTTCCTCGAAGCCGACACCACGCTCGTGGAGTTGCTCGCGCCGCTCGGCGAGACGTCGCAGATCGCAAAATTCCTTGAGAAGCGTGGCGAGGGCGTACACCACCTGTGCCTGGAGGTCGACGACATCCGGGCCGAATTGGCCACCCTCAAGGCCGCAGGATTGGCCCCGCTCAGCCCCGAGCCCGAGTTGGGCGCCGAGGGGCTGCCGGTGGCCTTCCTGCATCCGCGTTCGCTCGGCGGTGTGCTCGTCGAGTTGATCGAGAAGCACTAGCCCGGTCAGATGGCTCCGGTTGCTTGCGCGGCGGGGCCCAGGCCCGCGGCCCGCGCGAGGGAAGCCGCGCACGCCCGGAGGCGCCGCCGCGGCGCTGGGGCGACCTGCGGGGAACGGCCCGCGTCCGGAAAGGGCTGTTGACACCCAGCGCGGGGTGCGCGTACATTGGGCGGCACTTTGGCGGTCTGCGGGCGCCACGCGGCGACGACGCTAGCGGAGGAAATAACAGATGAATTTCACGCCGGGCTACAGGCGATGGGCCGTGTGGGCAGTCGTGTTGGGGGTCACCGTGCTGTGCGCCCAGCCCGTCTTTGGGGCCCCGACACCCGCGGCGCCGCCGGCTCCCGTCGAAAGCGACGAGGTCGAACCGGACGACGAGGCTGAAGGCGACGATGTCGAACCCGCCGCCGATTTGCAGCCGGCCTCCCCGGCGGGCAGCCCGGCTGCCGTCCCAGCCCCCGCCGAGGGCGCGGGCGACGATGTCGACACGCTGAGCGACCTCGACGACCTGATGAACGACGACACACCCGCGGCCGCCGACGTGCAGGGCTGGGAAGAGGTCAAGGCGCCCCGCGAGTATCCGTATTTCGAGCATCACGGCTATTTCCGCTTTCGTACCGACCTGTTCTGGCGCGCGCACCTCGGCACGCAGAAACGCTGGGGCGAGGATAGCGTCACCACCACGTTCACATCCGGGGTGAAGCCGCCGCTCTCGGAGAATGCCGCCAACAACGACTCGGGCAATCAGCCGAACGACCCGCGCAGTCCCAACAAGGTCGGCGAGAAACTCGACGAGAACGTGCTGGCCGGGGCCAACCTGCGATTCCGCTACACGCCCACCATCCACCTGTCGCCCGACCTGCGCATCAAGGCGCAGTTCGACGTGCTCGACAACCTCGTCATGGGCTCCACGCCCGACTTCTCGGAGGATTCGGCGCGGCCCGACGTGCCGCTGTCGTTCTTCTCCGGCACCCAGGTGTCGCCCGAAAGCGGACGCAATTCGTGGCGCGACGCGGTGCGCGTCAAGCAGCTCTACGGCGAATGGCGTTCCCTGATCGGGTTGCTGCGGGTCGGCCGGCAGGCGAACCACTGGGGCATGGGCCTGCTCGCGAACGGCGGCCAAGACGACGACAGCGACTACGGCGACTATGTCGACCGCGCGATGTGGCTCGGTCGATTCTGGAAGATCAACACCTCGCTCGCGTTCGACTGGGTGTCGACGGGCCCCACCAACGAATCTGCCGGCGAGTACTTTGGCCAGCCGCGCGACCTCGAAGATGCCGACGACGCTTGGGAAATCGTCGCGTCCGTCTTCATGCGGCCCACGACCGATGCCGACCAGGCGCTGCGCATCAAAGACTTACAGGCACGCAAGGTGGCCTTCGACTGGGGCCTCTACTACGTGTTTCGCCACCAGACCCTGGCGCTCGGCGGCGCGTCCGAAGCCGGGCTCGATTCAGGCAACTGGAGCGAGTTCACGAGCCAGACCGACGCCTGGGACGGGCTCCAACTCGTACACCGCGGGGCCCAGGCGCACATCGCCGACGCCTGGCTGCGGCTCGAATGGCGGCCCAAGTTCGGCCACAAACTGCACCTCGAAACCGAGTGGGCCGTCATCTACGGACACATCGACAATGCCAATGCGGGGGGCGGCGAGACCCACGAACTCGACATCATCCAGTTCGGCGGTGTGCTCCAGGCCGACTACACGTGGCTCGGGCTCAACGCCGGTTTCGAGTTGGGCGTCGCGTCGGGCGACGAGGCCGAGGGCTTCGGGGTCCTCGACCGGTCCAACCTGACGTACAACCGCATCACCCGCGATGCCCAGGGAAACGCGCAGTCCACCCCGACGCGCAACAGGCGGCTCTCGAACTTCATCTTCGACCGCGACTACATCGTCGACCTGATGCTGTTCCGCGAGGTCATCGGCGCCGTCACGAACACGGTCTACATCAAGCCGTTCGTGTCCTACGACCTCTTCGAGAGCGAAGAAGACGCCCTCGGGGCCCGCCTCGACATCCTCTACGCGGCCGCCATGGAACCCCGGGCGACGCCGGGCAACGGACGCCACCTGGGGCTCGAATTCGACCTGCGCATCTTCTACGAAGAGAAACGCAAATTCGCGGCCATGCTCGAATGGGGCACGCTCGTGCCCTTCTCGGCCTTCGACAACCTGCGCCCGGTGGGCGCAGACGGCAACCTGCCCGGACGCGTCGAAGCCAAGTGGGCGACCACGCTGCAAGCCCGAGTGTTGTGGAAGTTCTAGGTGGCTCCGCTGGCTGAACGCCCGATGCTGCGGGGGCGCTTCGCCGAACCGCTCGACGCGCTGGCGCTCCGCTTCAATGCCTCGGTCGACGTCGACGAACGCCTCGTTCCTTACGACATTCTCGGCAGCCTGGCTCACTGCCTCATGCTCGAGCGCTGCGGCTTGCTCGCGGCAGCCGACGCCCAGAGCATTCGCGCCGGGCTGCGCGAGCTGTGGCTCGACGCGCAAGCCGGACGGTTCGTGCTGCGGCTCGAACGCGAAGACGTCCATATGAACGTCGAGGCGACGCTCGCCGAACGGCTTGGGCCCACGGCCGGACGGCTGCACACGGCGCGCAGTCGCAACGACCAGGTCGCGCTCGACGTGCGGCTCTACCTGCGCGAAGCCGTGGCCGAACTGCTGGATGCCATCCAGGCGCTCTGCCGCGTGCTGCTGCGCCTGGCCCGCCGGCACGCAGCGTTGGTCTTTCCGGGCTACACGCACCTGCAGCGGGCGCAACCGGTCACCTTCGGGCACCACCTCACCGCCTACGTCCAGATGCTGCTGCGCGACCATGCGCGCTTCGAGGACGCGTACGCGCGCTTCGACGAGCTGCCGCTCGGCTCGGGGGCGCTTGCGGCCACACCGTTGCCCATCGACCGTGAGTTCGTCGCCAAACTGCTTGGTTTTCCGCGGATTACGGCCAACAGCCAAGACGGCGTGGCGGCTCGCGACCACGAGCTCGAAGTGCTGGCCGCGGCGGCCATCACCATGACCCACCTCTCGCGGCTGTGCGAAGAACTCGTCCTCTGGGCGTCGCAGGAATTCGGCTTCGTGCGCTTACCCGACGCCTTCTGCACCGGTTCGTCGATCATGCCGCAGAAGCGCAATCCCGACATCGCCGAGCTCGTACGCGGAAAAAGCGGCCGCGTCGTGGGGGCGCTCACGGCACTGCTCGTGACGCTCAAGGGCCTGCCGCTCGCCTACAACAAGGACTTGCAGGAAGACCGGCAGGCCCTGTTTACGGGTATCGACACCCTCGGCGACAGTCTGCGCGTGCTCGCGGCACTCCTCGATGGCGTCGTGCCCGAGCCGCGCCGCATGCGCCAGGCGCTGGATGAGGGCTATCTCACGGCGACCGACCTGGCCGACGCGCTCGTCGAGCGAGGGGTGCCGTTCCGCCGCGCGCACGAAACGGTCGCGCGGCTCGTGGCGGCCTGCGCAGCCGCGGGCGCAACGCTCACGCCCGAACGCGCGGCCGAGGCGCTCAGGAACGAAGGACTGCCGACGGTCGCAGACCTTGCGGCCGTCCTCGACCCCGAACGCTCCGTGGCGCGCCGCGACGTGCCCGGCGGGCCGGCGCCGCGCCGCGTCCGCGCGGCCATCGAGGCGGCTCAGGGCACGCTGCGCCAGCAGCGGCGCCGGCAAGAGCGGCGTCTCGGCACGATCCGGGCCGCTCGCCAGCTGCTCGAAGCCGATCCGGCCTGACGCAGCCGGCGCGGGGCCCGAGAGGCGCTGCGCCCAGTCTCCCGGGAGGCGGCGCGGCCGCGTCAGCTGCCCGAGCGCCCGAGGGCTCGGGGCTTGACAGGCACGAACGGGTCCTCTAGGGTGCGCGTGGTTTTCCGCGTGGGCGGTTAGCTCAGTTGGATAGAGCGTCGGTCTCCGGAACCGAAGGTCGTGGGTTCGATCCCCGCACCGCCTACTTCACGCACAACGCATCGGCAGCGCCCGGGGGGCCCCCTCGGGTCATGCGCCCGGCTACGCCCATAAGGCCCGCGAAGCGAGCTCCGGGACGACCGCCCGCGAGCGGCTCAGCAAGTCTGGCTCAGGGTTCGGCCGGGGTGGACTCGGTGGCTTCGGGGGTGGCGCAGCAGCGGAAGCCGACGTGGGGGTCGGCACTGCTCTGTACCTGCGAGTCGCGCACATTGCATTTCACGGCTTCGAGCGAGCTGTCATAGGAGCCGCCGCGCACGACGCGGCGGTCGTTGAAGATGGCCGGGCACAGCGGCGGCTCCTGGCCGTCGCAAGGGCCACGCGGGTCGCTCCAACTCGTCTGGCAGCCTTCCCAGTCGGGCCAGAGATCGGTACGACAGCCGTCGTTGGCGGCACTGAGCCCGTCGCAATAGTAGTCGGTGGCGTACCAGTCGAACACCCACTCGGCGGCGTTGCCCGCGAGCCCGTAGATGCGCTCGTTCGGGCGGTTGGTCTTGCCGAGCGCATGCTGGTCGACCGGCGCGACGAGCGTGAAGCCATCGCGCGTCGTCTCTTCGATGGCGTTGACGTGTTTGTCCTGGTTCGTCGTCGGCCAGTAGTCGCCCCACGGATACGTGGTGCCGTGACCGCTCATGCCGTCGCCGTATTCGCCTTCGCAGCCCCGTTCCCACTCGGCCTCGGTGCACAGTCGCTTGCCGACCCATTCGCAATAGGACTTGGCGCCCCACCACGTCACCTGCGTGACGGGATGTGGGGCGCAGGGCCCGAGGTCGTCGGGGGCGAACGGTTGTTGCTGGCAGGTCTGGAGCACGTCGAAACCGAGGTCGCCGCCTTCGCTCTCGGTGCAGCCGATGCCGCCCGGCGTGTCGCCGTCGGCGCACCGCATGTGGACCCGCCCGCCGTAGAGCAGGTTGCCATCGGCATCGCGCTGCAGGCCCGCGCGAATGGCGTAGAGGTAGCGCGCATACTGCGCGTTGGTCACCTCGTAGCGATCCATGAGGAACGGACTGAGCAGCACATCGTGTTCGGGATAGGCGTCGCAGCGCGCTTCGCCGGGTGCCGGCGGCACCTGGCTCGTGGAAAGGTGCGTGCCGGTGAGCGCGTGCCCGTCGGTCACGACCGTATCCATGGCGGTGACACAGCGGGCGTCTGCGTTGCAGGTTTCGCGTTCGTCGAGGCACGTGCCGCAAAGGTCGCCGGTGCAACTGTCGACACCGCATTCCTGTTCGCCGCACGACGGCAGGCAGGGGATGCACTCGGCGTGGCCCTCGGGGTTGACCCAGCAGAGGTTCGCGCACTGGTCTTCGGCCGACCACGTGAGGCATTCGGCGTATTCGTCGTGGCCGCAACGGCGCGGGATGAGGTTCATGAAGCAGACTTCGAGCCCGTCTTCGCTGCACGCGTTGGGCAGGCTGCTGCACTCCACGCACTGGGCGAGCGCCTCGTCGCAGAACTGGTCTGCGCCACAGCCCGGCGCGCACGTGCCGCCGCAGCCGTCGGGGCCACAGGTCTTGCCTTCGCAGTCGGGCACACAGACGCACTGGCCGGCCTCGGTGCAGACGGGCCGGTCGGTGGGGCAGTCGCCGCAGGCGGCGCCGCACACGGGATCGGGACCGCACTGCCGCTCGCCGCAGTCTTTCTGGCAGAGTTGCTGCGGTTGCGGGTGGCAGTAGGGCCGCCGCGCGGGATTGCTGCGGTCGTTCGGGTCGCAGTCGGGCGCGCTCTGGGCGTCGAGGTAGTCGCAGTAGCAGTACCAGCCGGAGCCGCAGTCGTTGTCGGTGTTGCACGACCAGGCGTACCGGTTGACGTCGAAGATGCCGAGATCGTCGGCGCAGCCGACGAGCGGGCCCGTGACCGCGCCGACGCAGAGCCACCCGACGGCGAGGACCGCCGCTGCAACGCGCGAAGCGCGCGCGGACCTTGAAGCGGGGGCCGAGTTCGCGAGGAAGTGGAGGCTGTTCATGGGCTAGAACCTCCCCTGCCAAGCGGCCCCGACACCGGTGCTGCCTCCGGGCTGGAAATCGAACACGACCGGAACCTGGTCGGTTTCGGGCTCGTCGTCGGAGCCGCGCCGGGCGGCCCGGTCGCGGGGCAAGAAGAACAGCACGATGCCGGCAGCGACGGCCGCGCCGCCAACCGACAGCATGGCCAAGCCGGCAGCGTTTTCGGTATTGGCGCGGTCGACACGCTGGCGGGCGGACTGGAGCGACATCTTGTAGACCTGCCCGAAATCATTGGGGTGATCGATGGCGTCCTGCACGTTCTGGCGTTCGATGGCGGCAACGCCCATGAGGACCCCGCCCGCCAGCAGCGCGGCGCCGCCGACCCCGATCGCGATCCAGGGCCAGGGACGCTGCCAGCGTTTCTGCGGGGCGGCCACGACGATGGGGCCGGCCACGGGCGCGGGCGCCTTGAGCGCAACGGCGACATCGGTGACCTGACCGGCCGGAAAATCCTCGGTAAGAACGATGGGTTCGAGACCCGGCTTGGACAACCGGATGCGGTGTCGGCCGGGCGGCAGTTCGAGGTCGTCGCGCGGGGCCGTGCCGACATCGGCCCCGTCGACCTGGATGCGCACGCCGACGGGCGCCACCACGAAGCGGATACGCGCGAGGCCGAGCCGCCGTTCGACTTCTTTGGAGAATGCGTCGAGCGATTCGACGAGCGTCGGGTCGTCGTTCATGACCCGGGCACGGTCGACGAATTCCTTCGCGAGCTGCAACTGGCCGAGTTTCTCGTAGCACTTGGCCACGTTGAGCATGACTTTCGGCGCCGGGTAGAGGCTGTAGGCCTCGAGCATGACCGCGATGGCCCGCTGATAGTCGCCGGCGTCGAAGAGTTGCTTGCCCTCGGCGCCGAGCGTTTTCACGCGTTCCATCTGCTCGGGGGTGAGCCGCGGCTGGGCGTTGAGCGGTGGCGCCGCAAACACGACGAGCCAGGCGATGACGAGCGGGACGCCGGGCAGGCTGCGCAGGATGGTTGCCATGACGGATTCCTCGATACCGAGTGCTGGAGGCCTAGAAGTCGGGAATCAGGCCACTGCCCGACCCGGTCTTGTCGCCTGGCGCCGCGCCGGATCCCTTGCCGGCCCTGGGCAGGTCGACGGAGACCGTTGGTTCCGCGCCAAACGTGACCGTGCGCGCCACGTCACGGTAGCCTTTCTTGCGCAGCACGACCTGGAGTTGGCTGCCGGCGGGCCCCTCGACCGTGAGGGGCGTCTTGCCGAGTTGCCGCCCTGAGCCGTCGCTGACGGTGGCATCGGGAGGCCGGCTTTCGAGCCGCAACGGGGCGTTCGGGGGGGCCTGCGGCGGCACGGGGGCCGGCGCGCCGACGTCGGGCGCGGGCGGCGCGGGCGGCGCAGGCGGCGCAGGCGCGGCATCGGGTGCCGCCGCGCGGGCGGTCGGCGCCGCATCGGTCGGCGGGGTGAGCGCGCCATGGGCCGGTGCCGCCACGCCGGCCGAGGCCACGGCGGGGGCGGGCTGCGCCGGAACAAGAGGAGGCGCTGCCGGCTCGGACGGACCGGAACGCAGCGCGAGCAGCGTGGCGATGGCCGCGCCCACGACGAGCAGGGCCACCAGCAGCACGACGTGGAGCCGACGGCCACGGTGGCGCGGGGCCGGCAGTTGCACCGGAGCGTCGCCAAGACCCGAAAAGCCATCGATGGAGCTATCGGTGGAGCCGGTGGAGAACGCGGGGTCGGGCAGCAGCGCCGCCAGCGGCATGGGCGTAGGGGCCGTACCGGTGGGCGCGGACGGCGTGAGGCTGCCCGGTGTGAGCCCGGAGGGCGTCCAGGTTTCGGCGAGACCGTCGTCGGGCGGCAGCTGCTTCTGGATCTGCTGGATGACCCGTCGCACGGCGTCGGCCGTGGCCGGCCGCTGTGCCGGTTCCTTGGCGAGCAGTTGGTCGACGAGTTTGAGCAGCTCTTTGGGGACGTCGTTGTGCCGACGCACGGAAGGAATGGGCGCTGGCGTTTCGGTCAGGTGCTTGACGAGGACCTCGGACGACGTCGTGGACGTGAACGGGACCTGACCCGTGAGCATCTCGTAGAGCAGGATGCCGAGCGAGTAGAGGTCAGAGCGCCGGTCGAGCGACAGCCCGCGGGCCTGCTCGGGCGACATGTACTTGGGCGTGCCCATGACCGCGCCCTTGCGGCGCGAGGCTTCGTCGCCGTCCTGGACGACGCGGGCGATGCCGAAGTCGATGACCTTGACGTAGTCGGTTTCACCTGGAATTTTGGTGAGATAGATGTTTTCGGGCTTGAGGTCGCGATGGACCATGCCCTGTTCGTGCGCTTCGTCGAGCGACTTGCAGATCTGGTCGGCGATGTGCAGCACGCGCCGCACCGAGAGCGCCCCCTCCTCGCGCACGAGGCGCTTCAGGGAGCGCCCGCGCAGGTATTCCATGGCGATGAAGAGGTGGCCGTCTTCGGTGGCACCGAAGTCGTGGACCTTGATGGTGTTGGGGTGCGTGAGGCGGCTGCACGCGCGCGCTTCCTGGTAGAAACGGCGGACCGCCGTTTCGTCGCGACTGAGCGCGGGCTTCAGGACCTTGAGGGCCACCATGTGCCCGACAACGACGTGGCGCGCGCGATAGACCCAGCCCATGCCGCCACGGCCGACCAGTTTTTCGACTTGATAGCGGCCGCCAAAGGTCTGGCCGACCAGTTCCATGCCGTCGGCTTCGCGTTCGTAGAGCGCCGCGGCGACCATGGGGAAGCCGTCTTGCGGGCACACGGTTTCGGCGCCGCGATAGCGGCAGCGCGGGCACACGTGGGGCGGCTGCCCTTCGGCCTTGCCGGCGGGCTGTACGACCGCGTCCCCCTGTTCGGACTGCGCCACGGACATTCACCGTTCGTCATTGCCGGCAGCACGAGGGCCGGCCAGCCCATCGGCCGCCATGGCAAATCTCTCGAATGCTAGAACAAAGCCGGGGCAGGGTCAACCGCACCAGCGACCCGTCCACGGGTGGCGTTGCAAGGCGCTCGCCGACTCCGTATCTTCAGGAGCCGTTCAGTCTTCTCGGAGGAACTGGCCATGACACGCATTGGGACGGTTCTGGGCTTCGTTCTGCTCGTGGCGGCGGGGCCGATCGCCTCGCGCTGCTCGAACAACGGGGGCCCGAGCGGCACCGGCGACTTGCCGGGCGATGCCTCAGGCGACAACGTGGAGAACGATGCGGCCCCGGGGGATGTTCCTCCCGCGGACGGCACGGCGGGAGACACCGCGCCCGACGCCCGGTCCGACGAAGGTGGGCCTGCCGACGCGGCGGGGCCGGATTCCGGCCTTGGCGACACGCCGCTCGGCGACACGCCCGCGCCCGACGCCGCCCCGACCGACGCTCCAGCCCCCGATGGACGCATGCCGGAGCTGCCCGGCCCGGACGCCGCTCCCGACTTGCGCAGCGACACACCCGCGCCGGCAGACGGGGGGCTGCCCGACCAGCCCGACCCGCCCGATGGCGCACGCGACACGGCGGCCGAGGCCGATGGCGGCGGGGGTGAGGCGGAACCGAACTTCCTCTTCGGTTTCGCGGGCCACATCGAACTGCGCGAGTACCCACCGCAGACGGGCTATCCATCGAGTTTCGTGAGCGCACTGCTCAAAAGCGCCCCGGAACCGCAAAACCATGAAGCCTGGCTCACGCGCGGCGCCTGCACTTTGTTCGTCGCGCGGCCGCCCGGCAACTGCCCGGAGCCGTGCCGGCAGGGGCCCGATGTGTGGGAATACTGCTCGGCCGATTCGGTCTGCGTGCCCGAAGGCGCGCGCCTGTCGGCGGGGACGCTCACGGTGACGGGCCTCACGGCGCCGGTCACGCTGCAGCCCGACGAGACGGCCTACTACAGCCCCCTCGGCGAACCGCCGGCCAACCTCTTCGAGCCGGGCAGTGCCATTGCCGTGACGGCCGTTGGCGCGGCCCTGCCGGCGTTCACGGCCCCGCTCACGGGCGTCGGCGACATGGAGACGACGTTTGGCCGCGCGCTCGAACTCGTCGACGGCGAAGACCTGGTCATCGGCTGGGTGCCGCGCGGCGACGGCGCCCTCGTCGAGGTGGCGCTGCAGACCGGCTGGCACGGCGCGCCGCCGACCGCGGTCATCTTTTGCCAAGCGCCCGAAAGCGCCGGGCAGGTGGTCGTGGCCGCCGATATCGTGCGCGCGTTTCCGCCGCACGGGGGCATCGGGTTGTTCCAGCATATTTCGTGGATCCGGCGCGTGTCGCGCGCGCTCGTGGCCTCGCCCGGCGGGCCCATCGAAGTGCTTGTTTCCAGTGAACAAGGCCTCGATATCGTCCACAATCCGTGGTAGCCAAGGGCGTCGCAACATCTGCGGATTCGACAAGCCGCCGACTTCCGCTATGATAGCCGCGTGACGACGGCATCGACCAAGTTGACGCTTTCACCCCCCACACCTGCGGGCTGTCTCTGCTGCGCTCTGCCGGCCCGCCCCCCACGCTGAAAGGAAGGTGGCCATGAACCGCTGGTTCGGCAACGTCGCACTGCTCGGACTGCTGGCCCTCGCCCCGCTCGGCCCGGCCCAAGCCCAGGAAACGCCAAAGGACATCGTGGCCGGCAAAGAAGAAATCCCGACTACCGAGACCGAGCGGAAAGAAGACGGCCTGCACTACCTGCTCAACGGCACGGCCAACTTCTCCTTCAGTCACAACCGGCGGGTCGTCGGCCAGCCCGATGGCACGAGCTTCAACTTCGGCATTCTCGTCAACTCGAAGCTCGACCTCTACTGGCAGGCCCACCTGTGGCTCAACAGCATCCTGCTCGAACACCAGCAGACGAAAACCCCCACTCTCCACCCGTGGGTCAAGACCCTCGACCGCTTCGAGATTCGCTCGGCGTATCTCTACCGCATTCCGTCCGTGCCGTGGCTCGGCCCCTTCGCGGCGTTCTCGCTCAAGACGTCGCTCTTCCCCGGCCACGACGCGCGCGCGACCGCCACGGAATACGCCATCATCGGTTTGGATGGCCAGCGGGAGATGGTGGGGGAACGAGGGACCGTGGGCACTATCAAGGCCCAATCGTGGATCGAACTGACCTCGGCGCTTGCGCCGTTGCGGCTGGCCGAGAGCGCCGGTGTGTTCGCGCTGCCCATCGACCGCAAGGCACTGCGCGCCGAGTTCCGCCTGGGGGTCGGCGCCCGCCAGGTCTTCGTGCAAAACGCGCTGGCCCTCGCTGACGACGCCGAAACGAAGGATATCGTTGAGTACAAGCGGCTCGAAGACTTCATCGTGTCGGGCGGCGAATTCCAGGCCGACTTGAGCGGGCTCTGGCGGGAGTTCATCACCTACTCGCTCGGCATCGAAGTCATGTACCCGTTCTGGCTCAACATCGACATGCCGGTCGACGGGGCCAAACGCTTCCACGTCGATTTGCGCGCCAAAGTCGGCGTGAAGATCTTCGAGTGGGCGGCGCTCGAATACTCGCTTTCGGTCATTCGCGAGCCGTTCCTCGTCGACGAATGGCAGGTGCAAAACGGCCTCATGCTGAGTCTCGGCGCGACGCTGTCCGGCGTGAAGAAGTTCGGCGTCGTGGCGGCAGCCCCCGCCCCGGCCGCCACGCCCGCGCCCTGACCGTCGGCGGACGCCGACCTCCTCACGCCTCGGGCGCCGGCACTCGCCGGCCCGCACCCCCCCGCTCACCGCCGTGGGCCGCCGGTGGCTTGCGCGCGGCGAAATCGGCCTGCCAGCCCGCAAAACCGCCTTGCCAGCACCGCCGAAGCGGAATAGACGGTGGGTCCCCGCGCTTATGGGCGCGGGCGGCCCCCCTGCCGGCCGACGTACGGCCGATGGCGGGGCCCGGAACCTTGTCGCCGCGCGCGCCGGATCCGCCGCGCGCCTGCGAGGAGCCATCCGCCGTTGTCGGGATGTGTGCATCGTGCCTGGGCCCGGGTTGGGCCCCGGGCGTGGACGTGTGGCGGGCTCGTCCTCTGGGCCGCTGTGTTCGCGGAGCCCGCACGCGCAAACCCGCTCGACACATTCGGCTTCACGTCGCGCGCAAGTGGCGCGGGAGGCGGATTCACGGCCGCCGCGGAGGGCACCGACGCGCTCTACTACAACGTGGCGGGCCTCGCGGAGCGCGCCGCCGGGCTCGTGCACCTCGGCGTACTCGGCGCCTACACGCAGAAACGCGCGGGCGACACGCAACTCGCGGGCGACTGGCTCGCGCTGCTGCACGTCGGCGCCACTACCCCCCTGCCCCTCGGCGAAACGATGCGGCGCCGGCTCTTCCTCGGCGTCGCGGCCGCGGCGCCCCTCGACGGGCTCTACCGCATCGACCTGCCCGACGACCGCGCGGCTCAGTTTCCGCTGCTCGGCGCCCGCAACCACCGGCTCGTGTTGCTCGCGGGGCTGGCGGCGCGGGTTTTCGACGCGTGGCAGGTTGGGCTGGGCCTGAGTGTCCTACCCGACGTGCGTGCGCGCATCCTCGTCGACCTGAAGGGCCCCGGCGGACGCAACGAAGGTGCCGTGCGCGTCGACTACAACGTCATGCCGTTCGCGGGCATGAAGTTTCGCGTGGCGCCGTGGCTGGCACTCGGGCTCAGCTACCGCGCCGGGCAGCGTAGCCACATCGACATCGCGCCGGTCGACGTCGATGTCGCCGAAAGCCTCGACCCCGTGCGGGCCCAAGTGACCGCCGTCGCCTACGCCCAGCCGCACCAGTTGGCGTTCGGCGCCGACGTGCGGCCCATCCCGGAACTGCGCCTGGCCTTCGATCTGACCTGGGCGCATTTCGGCGATTGGCAAGTCGAAAGCCCGGCCGTGGCCCTCTGCGCGGCCTGCCCCCGCGAGTGTCCGGCGGGCAACTGCCCCGCGGCCTGCGTGCAGGGGGGCTGCGACGAGCTCTTCCGCGATTCGCGTGCGGCACGCGGTTGGAAGGATACCGTCGCCCCGCGCGTCGGTGCCGAATGGCAGGCGTTCGCCGACTTCTTCGTGCGCGCGGGCTACGGCTTCGTGGGCAGCCCCGTGCCGGCGCAGACCGGCGCCACGAACCACCTCGACGGCGCGCGCCACGTCGTGTCGCTCGGCGCGGGCTACGTGTTTCAACACCTGCCGCCGGCCTGGCCGGCGCGGGTTGCCATCGACGCGCATGCGCAGGTCCAGATCGTGCCCGAAGTCGGCTACGCCAAAGACGCCACGGACGCCGACGGCGATGGGGTCCCCGACCTGTACGTCGCCCCCGTGGCCGGCACGCCGGCCGTATGGCCCACCGTGTCGGGAGCGGCCTGGCTCGTCTCGTTTGGGGCCGACGTGCGGGTCGAGTTCTGATGGGAGGCGCGATGCGGGCTGCTTCTAGGGTGCGCACGCTCGCGTGGGCCTTCGGGCTCGTGCTTCTCGGCTGCGCACCGGAAATCGGGCCCGACAGCGACGGCGACGGGCTCACCGACGACCAGGAGCGGGTGCTCGGCACCGACCCGCGGCGGCCCGACAGCGACGGCGACGGCGTCGCCGACGGCGTCGACCCGCGCCCCGCCCACGACGACCGTCGGCCGGCCACCCTGGCCGTGGCGCTCACGGCGGCGAGCCTCGATGCGCCGCCATTCGAGGCCACGCTGCAAGTGACCCTGCGGGCGGGCGACGGCACCCCGCTCGGCGGGGCCGGCGCTATCCTGACGGGCACCACCTCGCACGGCGAGCTCGGCGGGTTCGTCGAGACGTCCTCCGGGGTCTACACCACGACGCTGCGTGCAAACGAGCCGGGCGTGGCCGATCTGGTGCTGCGCTACGCGCCGCCCTGGAGTTCGGCGAACGCGACGGAGACGACGGCGCGCGTGGCGTTGCTGCGCCCCGACCGGCTGCCGCAACCCGGCGTCAACACCGGACCCTGCCTCGGCGCCGGGCCGGCCGACGGCATCGTGCGCGTGTTCACGGTCGACGCCCGGCTGGCGCTCCATCCCGATTTCCCGACGGCGCCGTTTCCGAACGCGTACGTGCAGGTCGACACAGCCGATGGACGCACGCTGCACGCGTTTTCCGACGCGCTCGGGTACAGCGAATTCGCCGGGGTCGACGGGCCGTTCGACGTCACGGTCGGCGCGGCCAACAGCCGTTACGTGACGCTGACGGCCGTCGATGCGCGCTGCGTGTCGCTGCCGGTCTACGCGCTCGACCCGACGAGCGCCGAGGCTCCCGCGGCACTGGGCACCGTGAGCGGCCGGGTGACGGGCTTCGAGGGCGAGCACGGCGTGCCGCCCTTCCCGTCGGAGGGCACCGTTTTTCAGGAAGTCAGCATCGCCGTGGTCAACGTGGCGACCGTCGACGTGCCACTCGTGCAACTCAGCATCGGCACCGTGTTGCACTCCCCGCGCGAGACCGGCCCGGGGCTGCACCTACCGCCCAACGTGGCATTCCATTCGCGCACGAAGGACGCGCGCTACACTCTCTACGACGTGCGCCCGGGCAAGCGGCTCGTCTTCGCGGTGGCCGGCCGTGCGGCCGACGTGGCCGAGGCCGTGAGCGACCCGTACGCGTTGCGCTTCGAGGCGCGAGCCCTCGCGCTCGCGGTGGTCGACGTGCCGGCGGGCGGCACCGTAACCCAGGACCTGGCGCTCGACATCGACCTGACCGAGCCGCGCCGGCTCGTCGACGTCTACGCCGCCGCCGAGGCGCTGCCACTCGACCCGCTGACAGGCAAGCCGCTCGAAAACCTGCTGTTCCTGCCGGTCGTCGACACCGGGGCGTACGGCTTCCTGTTCTCGGACGTCAACAGCGCGTTCAACCGGGACGGCTTCGAGAATCCGCTGCGCCTGCCCTTCCTCTTGCCGGAAGACGTGGCCCCGATTGGCGGCGTGCTGAGCCCGCTCGTCGTGGGCGTGGCGGCGCGGGCCTCCGAGAAGGGCGTCGACGTGCCCGGCATCTCCGTGTTCATCGGCGGCGCCGCGGCACCGGGCGAACCGGTGGCGGCCGACGGTCCGAGCGCGTTCTGGGACGTGCCCATCGGGCTCGAACCGGCGCCGCCGCCGGCCGGCTCGGCGGTCGACACGCCGGGAGGGCGGTTGCAGACCGGCGGCGCCGACCGCGGGGGCCGCTTCCGCTGGCAGGCGGTGAGCCATCCGGCGCCGCCCGACCTCTACGTATTGCGACTCAACGCGATGGTCGCGGCGCCGTCGAATCCGCTGCTGTCGGGCTACAGCATCGGCGGGCCGAAGTCGCACCCGCGCTGGGAAATCTACGTGCCCGGGGACAGGACCACAGTCACGCTGCCGGTGTTGAGCGCCGCCGCGCCGCTGCCGGCGGACGCGATCCTGCGCAACCCCGAGCCCAACGACACCGTCGAGCCCGCGCCACCGCAGCGCTACGGCGCCGACGCCCTCGAGGTCGAGCTCAACGCCTACGTGCTTGGCGCAAGCAAACCTTTCGATTATTCAAACGATTTCGCGTTGCGCGATCTCTCGGTCGATTGCCCCGCCGTGAGCCAGGATTCGTACATCTTCCGCGCCCCGTAAGAGCCGCCGGAGGGTTGAGGCGCACGAGCGCGGGCGCGAGCGCAGCAGCGGCGGAGCCACCCGGGGTCACGGTTCGAACAAGCCCTGGAGGTAGGCCTCGGGGCTCAGCAGCAGGTCGCTCGTCGTGCACGCGGCGCCTGTGCCGGCCAACTCGCCGCCCGCCGCCGTCACAAACCGCCAGGCGCCGTCGGGCTGCACGTGGAAGGCCGCAAACGGCGCGGCGTCGCCGTCCCCGAGCGTGACGTCGAGGTCCCAGACCGGGCCGGTGGATTGCGGGTGGCCCACAGCCGCGAAGGCCGGGTGGTCGCGCTCGACGACGGTGCCGGCCGCGATGCCAAGCTCGGGCACCGCCGTGGCAAACGCCCATGCGAGCCGCGCCGTAAACGGAACGCCGGTGTAGGGGTAGAGGTCTTCGTAGCCCGGCTGCGCGTACACCTCGTGGGCCGTGAGTTCGAAGGCGGCCGTGACGCAGTGACGCTCGACCACGCGCGCGGCCACGGCGCGCAGATCGCGCGGCAGCGGCAGTCGTGCGACCTCGGCCGTGACGGCCGGGCCCGGTCGTTCGAGCGTGCGCACCTGCTTGAGGATGAGACGCGAGGGACGCGGTGGGCCCCCCGCGAGGGCGGGCCAGCCGGCGGCCATCCAGCGAAATTCGAAATCGAGCACAAGCCCCAGGCGCCCGGAGCCGGAGGGCAGCGCGGCGTTGATCTGGTCGAGCCAGGCTGCCGCGAGCGGCTTCGAGCCGTCGAAGAGGTGGCGCAGCTGCGCGTCGTCGAGCAGATCGGCCCCGGGCGACTCGCTCGAACGCTGCACGCGCACGATGACGGGCTCCCCCGTACCCGTCTGCTCGACCCGGTCGACTTCGGGCAAGCCGATGCCTTCGGGGTTCGTGACCGAGAGGGCCCCCTTCTGCACGTTGAGGTCGAGCACGGTCAACGCGGGCAAGTCCCAGTGGGGCGGCCGCAAGGTCAGGGTGAAGACCCCGTTCGCGCGTTCGGCATCGTCGTCGAAGCGCGCATGGACCAGCACCCCCATGTTGCCGCTCAGGTGGTCGATGCCGGCCTGCCGACGTTCTTCGAAAGCCGCGTAGTTCCAATAGGATGCGAAAGTTTTCCGGAGCGCGTCGGCGACGGTGCGGCTCTCGCCCGGTTCGGGTTCGAGAAACCCCGTGAACGATTCGTAGAGCCCGGCGCCGTTGAAGCCTTCGATGTCCTCGACCGTGGAAGACGAGCGGAAACGCAGGCCTTGCTGGGGGGAGAGGTCGGCGAACTGCTCCTGGAGCGCCGCCGTGAGCGCGGCGAGCGTGTCGGGCGGGATGGTGAGGCCGGCCACGACCTCCTGGATGCCGCCCTGCGAGACGAAATCCTTCAGAACCTGCGGGATGTTGTAGGTGTTGAAGAAGTCTTCGATGAACGCATCGGCGGCCGCCTGGCTGCCGTAGGCGGCGCGGAACGCGGCGCTGCCGGATACGACGAGCAGACGCACGCGCGCGTCGGCCATGACGACCTGGCTCAGGGCGGCAGAGAGGTCGGCGTGGATGGGGGCGATGTGCTCGCCATACGCGCGAATGGTGATGGCGAGCGGCCAGTCGGGCCGTTCGAACGGGGGGGCCGAGCGCAGCGCCGCCATGCCGGACGACTTGCCGCCGACGAGCGGCCCGAGTTCGGCGAGATCGGCGAGATCGCGCGTGTCGAGATCGATCGTGTACGGGGCCGTGGACCAGTCGATCTGCTGCACCGTGAGGCCGCGCGCGCGGCGCAGGCCCTTGTACGTTTCCCACTCGCCAAGCGGCGGGGTGGAACGCGACGTGAGTTGGCGCCAGCGCACGTCGCCCGGACGCGCCCAGACGGCCGCCGGGATGTGGAGCGTCGCCCAACTCGCGAGCTGCGGGTTGTCGAGCGCACCGGCGATGTAGACGTTGGGCGTGCCACGGCTGCGGGCAAGCAGATTGATGTGCGCGAGCGGCGTTTGCGGTACCGCCGAAACGATGGCGGCGACGGGCGGGAGATCGTCGGGCAAGGCCCCGAGCAGCGGAATGTCGTCGGCGGCGAGCAGCATGGCGCCCGCCCCCGTGGGCAGCAGGCGCAGGTAGCCCGCGGCGATGCCGTCGTTGTAGACCTCGACCGAGCCGGGCACCACGATGTCGGCATACGTAAACACCCGCTCGGCGAGCGGGCCGGCGCCCGCGCGGATCGCGAGCGCGAGGTTGGCCTGCTCGGGCGAGCGAGCCAGCCAGGAGAGCCGGCCCGGGATGGGAGGGGGCAGTTGGGCTTCGAGGCGCTCGATGAAACGCGCGACTTCAGCCTCGCTCACCATGTCCTGGTACTCGAGCGAAAACGCCCAGATTTCTTCAGGAACGGGCCGATTGGCATCGGGCGGGTAGTGCAGCAGCGTGCCGGCGCCCAGGGCGCGCCGGGCGCCGCAACCAGGCGCTCCGCCGGCGGCCTGCCATTCGCCGCCCATGCACATGGCCTGGTCGTAGAAGTAGGGGCTGTAGAGCCGCCCGCCGCTCATGTACAGGTCGAGGCTCGCGCAGGGCTCGCGGCGCGCGTCGGCACAGTGGGCCACGACCTCGTCGACGGTGTAGAAGCGGTAGCCCTGCGCCGGCGGATAGGCGTCGATGCCGGGAACGGAAACGCCGTTGGCGAGGCGGAACCAGAACCACTCGTCGTGCATGTCGAAAAACGTGGGGTCCTGGAAGAAGACGCGGGCCGCGGGGTCGGTGAACTGCGTGACGACGAACTTCATTTCGGCGGGGTTCTGCGACGGGCCGGCAAAGGCCAGCAAGTCGGCAACGTCGGCAAACACCTCGCGGTCGTGCGTGCTGAAACTCGCCGTCTGGTCGGCCTCGGCGCCCGGCTGGTCGCCCGGCGCGAGGTCGCTCAACTCCGCGTCGCCGCGGACCGGGATGTCGGACCCGAGGTCGGACGCGCCGTCGACGCCCCCATCGGGGCCCGCGGCGCCACCGGCAGGGCAGGCCCCACCGAGTGCGGCCCAAACGGCCACGAGAACGACCCGAAGGGCGGGCCGGATGCAGAAGCGGGATGCAACGCGATGCACGCTGGACGTCCGTGCCGGCCCCTATTCGGGGACCGTGTTGCGCGTCCCCGGGGTGGGTGCGCCGAGGGTGCGAAAATCGCCCGTGCCGTCGGGGTCGCGACCCCAGGAGGCGCCTTGCGGGGCGTCGCCCACGCCCCAGTCGGCTTCGTCGATGACCTGGCCATCGGGCATGTAGAGCCCGACCGCCTCGGCGTCGGAGAGTTTGAAGGAGGCGTGGAGTTCGCTGCCTTCGCCGTCGGCATGCACCACGAGGAAGCCCCCGGCCGGAATGACGGTGCCGGCGGGCAGCCGATAGCCCCCGAGCACGGGCAGTTCGTCGGCCACGAGGAGACCGCCGACGTCGACCTCGGTGCTGCCGAGGTTCATGAGTTCGAACCAGTCGTTGGCGCCCGTCGGCGGCTGGCAGACGACCTCGTTGATGACGACCGGCGGCAGAACCGGTGCGCCCGTGTCGCCGGACGAGGCCGCGTCGCACGCCGGACACTGCGTGTCGGCATCCTGTTCGCAGCCGGGATCGAGCGCGTCGCCGCACCCGGGACAGTCCTTGGATTCGCTTTCGCAACCCACGAGCCCGAGCAGGCCCATGAGGGCGACGAGGGCAATGCGTCTGGTCCAACGGGATTCTCGCGTCATGCTCGTTTCCTTTCGGCCGCGCAAGAGCCGGGCCCGGGGCTGGGGAGCGCGCTCGCGTCGCCGGCGCCGGGCCGATTGCCCTACAGCATAGAAGCAGCGCGGACGGGTCTCAACCGCTCCGGCGACGGTCTCACCGATTTGCCGAGCGGGCGGGGGCGGTTCACGGCGCGGCAGCGGGGGCGCCCCCGAGCCCGGCCGCGTGCTCGGTCTCGATGAGCGCCTGGCGGCAGGCGGCCAGCGCTTCGACGCGCAACCGCTGGATACGCAGCGCCTTCTCGTGGGTCTGGAGGGCCTGGCGCAGATCGCGGCGCCCGGACGCGACGGCCTCGTCGGCGCGCCGCCTGGCCTCGGCGGCAAGGGGCTGGCCGTGCCGTTCGAGCGCGAGGAGCCGGTCGCGGGCCTGCTGCCACCGAGCGAGCCCGGCGCGCACCCCGCCAAGCGCCAGCCCGACGGCGTGGCGGTAGCTTTCGTCCTGGCGCTGGCGCTCGGCCTTCGCGACCGCGATAGGGCCGCGGTTCCACGAGAACAGCGGCAGGTCGAAGGCGATGCTGGCCTGCACGCCCGACTGGGCGGCGCCGGGGTCGTATTCGTAGGCGAGCTGGATGTGGCGAAACCAGGGAATGCGGCGCCCATATTCGGCCTTGAGCGTCGCCTCGGCGCGCTCGTGAGCCGCCCGGGCGCGCCGGACCGCGGGGTGGTCGCGTACGAAACTGGCGTCGGCGGACGTGAGCCGCGGGTCGGGTGCGGGACACACGAGGCCCGCGTCGGCCCGAGGCAAGGGCCGGGTGGCGGCGTCGGCCGTGCCCATGAGGGCCATGAGCGTCTGGCGGGCGCGGTGCTGCTCCGTTTCGAACTTGCCCACGGCGTCGGTCGATTCGAGCCAGGCAAGTTCGGCTTCGGGCACGTCGAGCGGGTCGGCGCCGCCCTGCTGCGCGGCGTCGCGCAGTTCGTCGGCGATGCGGCGGCGCAGTTCGGCTTCGGCGCGCGCGAGTTCGGCACGCTCGGCGGCCAGCACGGCCTCGACGTACGCAAGCCGCACGTCGCGGCTGACGAGCCAGGCGGCCTCGCGCCCTTCGGCTTCGGCAAGCGGCACGGCCGCCTCGGCCGCTTCGATATCGGCGCGGTAGGCCACGACGTGCGGCAGCCGCCAGCGCCAGCCGACATCGAAGCGCTGCAGGGTGCTCTCGCCCTCGCGCCAGCCGAGATTGCTGAAACGGAGTTGACTGTCGGGCAGCATGCGGGCCGACTCGACCTCGGCGCGGGCGACGCCGACTTCGCGCTGCAAGACGGCCAGTTCGGGGTTGCCGAGCAGTGCCAACCGCACGGCCTCGCCCTCGGAGAGCGGCTGGCCCGACGGACCCGCGCCCGGGACGGCAGCGGCCGGAGCGGCGGGCGCGTCTTCGGCTTGCGGCGGCGGCGCAAACGAACGCAGCACAGCCGCTTCGTCGAGCGGCTGGGCCACATAGCAAGAGCCTGCGGCACCAAGCCCGGTGAGGAGCAGGAGCAGCAACGAAGGCCGGCGGTGGGTCATGGCGGCTGGGCCCCGTTTCATTGCGCGAGCGGGAGCCGCGCGTAGAAGGGGAGTTCGCTGCCGCGATCGAAGAGCACCAGCAGCGAGCCGGGCTCGGGGCCGAGTGCGACGGCCTCGGGGCGCAGACCCGGAAAATCGGCCACGCGTTCGACGCGCCACCCGGGGGCCGTGCCGCTCGGCGGCGTGGCGAGGAACAGCGCGCCGTCGTCGGCCCGTTGACCGGCGTCGGGGCCGCGTTCGCCAGTAGCGAGCGCCGACGCCGCGATGAGCAGCCGGCCATCGGGCAGCTGCAGCAGGTCGGCGATGCCCGCCCGGCGCTCGTGGCCGTGCGGCCCGGCCGTCAACGGGAACTTGGCGTGCAGGCGCAGCGCGTCCGGCGGCAGGGTGCCGCGGTCGATGAAGGCATCGGGCTCTTCGAGACGCCACACGAGCGCTTCGCCCTGCGGCGTGAGGGGTTCCTTGAGCCCCAAGAGCAAGGCCCCGGCAGCGTCGAAGGTGAGCCCCTCGATGTTGAGCAGGCGGTCGAAGCCGCCCGCGCCGGCGCGCACCATGCTGGGGTCGCGCGGACCGAGCCCAAGGGCCGACCAGGCTGCTTCGCTGTTGAGCGCCGCCAGCGCCGCGGCGAGCGACGCTTTGCCTGTCACTTCGAGGGCTTCGGCGCTCGTCGAGACGCGCAGGAGCCACGTGCGGGACGCCGGCCGGCGGCCGCGCCGGCTCGCCGACTGCGACGACAGCAGATACGCGGTGCCCTCGCGGCTGACGGCAATGGCTTCGAGATCGTTGACTTTGTCGAGGCCACGCAACACGCGCGGCGCGTCGTCGAACCGCAGGCCGGCGTCGAGGGCGAAGAGCCAGGGAGCGTGGTCGTCGGCGTCGGGCAGCCCCGTGTCGTCGCTGACGACGAGGTAGCGGCGCAGGGCTGGCATCCAGGCGAGCCCGGACGGCTCGAAGCGACTCCGTGCGCGCAGCGCGGACGGCACGACCAAGGGCTGGGGCCGGCTCATACCGGCGGTGGCCTCGGGCGCCGCCGCGCTCGGCCGCTCGGCGGCCGCGGCGACATCGCCACGGCCGCTGTCGTGCGGCTCGAACACAACGCCGAGCACCTGGCCCGGGGCCAAGGAGGCGGGGCCGTCGAGTTGCAGAACGACCTCGCGCCCCCAGAGCACGACGTTGGGTGTCGTCTGGAGGGCCTCGGGGTAGGGCGCGACCCCCGCGCCGAGCGACACCACCGTGGCCGGCAAGCGCTCGGCCGTGCCGTCGCGCGGCACGACGAGGGCTTTGCCGCCGACCACGAGTTCGCGGACGAGCGCGTCGTCGGGATATGCGAACACGCGGCGCGCCCCCGTGGGGCGCATGATGAGCACGGGAACGTCGGGGGCGGCCACGTCGCCGGGCTGCAGCAGCACGCGCTGCACCACGCCATCGGCCGGCGCGACCAGCGTGAGGGCGCGGCGCCGCTCTTCGAGCTGTTCGAGGCTGGCGCGGGCCACGGCCACCGCGTTGCGCAGCGGCGCGAGTTCGGCGGCGGCATCGGCTTCACCGGGGACGGCCGGGGCGTCGCCCGGAGCGCCATCCACGGCGGTCTGGTACTTCTGCCAGCGCTGGCGGGCGTCGTTGAAGCGCGCTTCGAGGGTATCGATGGTACGCGGGTGGAGCGCCACCCGGCGTTCGAGCACGCGCGCCTCGGCCTTGAGTTGGTCGAGCGTCTCGGTGGCGGCCATGCGCTTGTCGACGAGGTCTTGCCAGCGGCGCACCTGGGCCTGCACGGCCGAGAGCTGCGCGCGGTCTTCTTCGGCGAGCACTCGGGCCTGCAACAGGGCCACTTCGGCCTGGTCGGCGGCATTGGCGAAGGAGCGTTCTTCGGCCAGCCGTTCGCGCCCGAGGGCCGCGGCCTGCCCGCGCAGCGTGGCCTCGGCGAGCGAGAGTTCGGCCGCGACCACGGACAACTCCTGCGAGACCCGCGCCCCGTCGAGGAGCGCGACCACGTCGCCCTGGCGCACGGTCGCACCCGTTTCGACCATGACGGCGCTGACGCGTTCGGGTTCGAGCGGAGCGATGCGGTATTCGACCACCTCCGCGACAGCCCGAACCGACCCGTTGCTCGCGGGCCCGAAGTACAACCAGGCGGCGGCGCCCGCAGCGCCGAGCCAGACCACCCAGAGGGCAAGGCGTCGAAGAATCATGGGCGGCACCCGCCGTTGCCGCGTTGCGCTGGTCATCGTGCAGTCTCAGACATGCGCCTCAGCTGCGGCGCTCAAAGGTCAACGGTCGCCTGCTGGAGGAAGAAGATGACCCCCCGTGCCTGCGGCACGAGTTCGAGTTCCTTGACGAAATCCGTCTGGCTGTCGGGCTTGGTGAGCCGAACGTGGTAGTTGTGTTCGAGTTGCCGCCCCTGATCGACTTCGCGCAACGCCACGAGCACCCAATGCCGGCAGTGGCGCCGCAGCACATCTTTCAGCGGCTCGTCGACCCCTGGCGCCGCCGGCAGTTGCACGCGCACGAGCCCATCGAACTGCTGGCGCGCGCCAAACAACGAGAACCGCAGCAGCAGGGCGGCCGCAGAGAACACCAGCGCACCGGCCAGCGCCACCGCGTGGGCGCGTACGCCCGAGGCGACCCCGATGGCCATGGACGCGAACACGAACATCATGTCGCGCGGGTCTTTCATGGTGGACCGGAAGCGGATGAGGGCGAGTGTGCCGACGATGCCGATGCCGCGCGCCACGTTGTTGCCGATGGCAAGCATGAGCGTGGCCGAGATGATGGCTCCGAGCACCAGCGCCTGCACGAAGGTGCGCGAATAGGAAAGCCCTTCGTGCGTGCGGACGTAGACCACCGCGATGCCGGTGCCGAGCAGGAAGGCGAGCAACAGCGAGAGCGCGACCGCGGGCCACGTGAGCGCCGGGTCGGAAGCCAGCATCATGCGAAGCAGGTCCTGCAAGCCTCTACCTCACGAGCGATATGGCATCTCTGCCAGCGAAATCGCGCGAAGCCCCGAGCACTTCGTCGACCGCCGTGCAGTACTTCGAAAATGCGCCGCGAAGCAAGTCGAAGCGCCGCACGACGTGGGGCATCCACCACGGAGCGCGGTCGTTGAACTTCATTTCGAGGATGACCCTCGAATCGGGCGTGCCAAACACCCGGGCGAAGTCGGCCGGCCAGTAGTCGCGTTCGATGGGGTGGAAGTCGAAGTCCGTGTTGGCCCGATAGCGCAGCCCGCGGTCGAACGTGACCCGAATGCGGCCGTCGAGCTCGCCGATGAGCGGTCGCCGATTGTAGCGAACGAGCACGAGGGGCTGGAGCGCCAGCATGGCGCAGTGCGTGCGGACCTCGTGGAGCACGTCGCGCTCGGAAGGGCGTAGCGGGGCGAGCAGGGGCGCGGCCTCGGTCGGCGGATGGAGCATGAGGGGCCACAGCGTGCGAGACACCTTGGCCCGGCCCTTGACGACGATGTCGCCATAGCGACGCTTGACCTCGATGAAAACGGGGCCGTCGCAGTGGAAGCCGTAGGTGCGCACGCGCACCTTGAAGCGCGCGAATTGAAGCGTTTTTTTGGCCCAGTACAGGTGCAGTGCAGGCGAATCGAAGTAGAGCGAAGTGATGATATAGTCGTCGTCTCCGCCCGCGAGCATCGGGTCGGGTCGACAGTGCGGCGACACGAAGGCCTCGATGGCCCGAGCCTCGTCCTCGGTGATGAGGTACTTGCACTCGTAGCGACCGAAGGCGGTGTTCTGTGTGGCAGGAGAGGCGTTCACGGGTGCCCCGTCCGTCGAAAAACGCGCAATCAAGCATGATAGCACAAGTCGCGCGCTGGTCCTACCATTCAAAGCGCCCGGCGAAGCCCGGGGGCTGTAAGGGCGCAATTGCGCCTGGCTCGCGGCCGGGCGTAAGATGCAGGGCTGCTCCCCGAGGCGGCGCCGCACGGGTGAGAAGGCTCGCGCCGCCGGGCGGCGTTGCCGGCGGCGCCCGGCATCGAGGCAGACAGCGCAGCGCACCCGGCCGTTACGGACGGACAGCGGCGGCCCGCGGGTGTCGGCTCGACCTGGGAGGCCCCATGGCCACGACCGCATTCATCTACTCGCCCGAATTCCTGAAGCACGACCCGCCGTTCGAGCACCCCGAGAACCCCGGGCGGCTCCTCGCCATCGTCGAACGGCTCCGGCGCACGGGGGTGTGGGACCAGCTCACGCACCTGCCCTTCGAGCCGGCCGAGGTCCGCTGGCTCGAGACCATCCACGACCCCAAGTACGTCGCCTGGGTGCAAGACGCCTGCGCCCGCGGCCGGCCGCTGCTCGACTACGGCGACACGTACGCGGCGCCCGAGTCCTATGAGACGGCGCGGTTGGCCGTCGGCGGCTTGTTGGCGGCGGCGCGCGCCATCGCCGAGGGCCGTGTGCGCAACGCGTTCTGCGCCGTGCGTCCGCCGGGCCATCACGCCGAGCGCGGCCGCGCCATGGGCTTCTGCATCTTCAACAACATCGCCATCGCGACGCGCTACGTGCAACGCGCGCACGGCCTCGAACGGGTGCTGATCGTCGACTGGGACGTACACCACGGCAACGGCACGCAGCACGCCTTCGAAGACGACCCGTCGGTCTACTACGTGAGTTTGCACCAGTATCCGCACTACCCGGGCACGGGCCGCGAGTGGGAAGTGGGCACGGGCGAGGGCATCGGCTACACGCGCAACGTGCCCATGCGGCCGGGGGCAGGCGACGACTCGTGGCTGCAGGCGTTCGAAAGCCAACTGCCCGCCATCGCCGAGGATTTCCGACCCGACATCATCCTGGTGTCGGCCGGCTACGACGCCCACGAAGCCGACCGGCTCGCCAACATCAACCTGTCGAATGAGGCGTACCGGCGCATGGCACGCACCGTGCGCGGCCTGGCCGACGACCTCTGCGCCGGCCGACTGCTGGCCACGCTGGAGGGCGGCTACGAATACGACGCGCTCGCCGAGTGCGTCGAGATCACCCTCAAGGTGTGGCTCGGCGAAGACGCCGCGCGCGGTTGAACCGTTGACCAGGAAACGGGCCGAACCTGCCGCCGGCGGGCGCATTCCCCCGGGGTTCGAACGCCTGGTCCGGCGCTTCAAGGATCGCCTTCTGGCGCCGCGCTGCAGCGAGACCTGCACCCACAGCTGCTGCGTGCTCGACCGCCTCAGCCTGGAACTCACCGCCGAGCAGGCCGAGTTCCTCCATGCGCTGTACCGCCGCGGTCCGGCGCTGCGTCGCGGCGCCCCCGACGATTGGGCCCAGCACGTGCGCACCGACGCCCAGGGGCTCCAGCATCTGGCGCACCTGACCTGCCCGGCCTACGACCCGCGCACGCGACTCTGCCGCATCTACCGCCACGCGCTGCGCAACGAGGGCTGCGACCTCTTCCCCTTGTACGTCGATGACGACCGCATCGTCGTCGACGTCCGCTGCGACCAGATCGCCGTGGCCGACGTCGTGCACTGGCTGCGCGCCGAAACCGGGGGCCGCTTCGCCTTCACCGTGCGGCACGACCGCGAATGGCCCTGCTTCTACTACCTCTACCCGCGCAGCCGCAGGGGCTAGAGTCGGAAGCCGACCATGAGCCCGATTTGGATCTGGCGCGGGTCGGCGTGGCGGGGGTCGTCGAAGAGCCCGCTTTCTTTCTGCACGAACTTGTAGATGGCGATGTCGAGGTCGAGGAAGATCTCGAAGCCCTTCGGAAAATGGAAGGCCAGGCTCGGCCCGAACACGGCCCCGAGGCCAAACCCGTTCGCGCTGTCGGGATCGTAGCGGATGACGTCCTTCAGCAGGAAATTGACGTGGAAGCCGGGCCGCAACTTGCCTTCGAGCGTGGGCATGGCGAAGCGGAAGCCGACGGGCGCGATGTCGATCGTGAAGTACTCGTCGCCGACGGCGAAGGTGGCGTCGGAATTGAAGTAGAAGTAGTCGTCGACGAGCGTGAGGTCGTGCTGCGCACCGAACGCGAAGAGGTTGATGGATTCGGGGTCGACTGCGAACTGCCCGCCGAGCCGGAAGCCGAATGCGAGGGCCTGGGCCGACGCCGTCATGACCGTGACGCAGCCCGCGAGGGCCAGGACGGTGCCGAGGATCTTCTTCATGGTGTCCTCCCTCCCTTGAGGCGGCCCGCCGGCAATCGGAGACCGCGGGGGTCGCGCGGGGGCGTATGCTAGCAGCTCGGCCGGGGCGACTCCAGAACGCGTGCAGGGGCCGCGCGGCCTCCGCCACGCCCGACGCTTCTCGCGGTGGGGCGATGTGGCGTATCTTGTGCGTTCCGCGGCGCGGACGGGTCGGCGGGTCGGGCGCGCGCGGGTGGAACGAGGGAGAAACGGGCATGCGACGGGCACTTCTCTGCGGATGGGTGGTTTGGATGAGCATCGCCGGAACGAACTGCAAGCGGGAAGCCCCGGCGGCGCGGCCGGCCGGCAGCGACGTGGGGCTCGAGGCGACCGCCACGGCCCCAAAATCGGCGCCGGCCGCCGCGGCTCCCGAAACGGCAACCGATGCGGCAGGCGCGCAGAACGGGGAGCCGCCCGCCGAGCCCGCCGCCCTGAGCGAAGACAACTTTCGGGCGCTCGCGCGGGCCATCGACACGCGCGTGGCCGCGGCGCAGAAAGCCTACGACCACGCCTGGTGGGAGGCGGCGCTCTCAGGCCGCAAGGAAGACTTCGACCGCGCAGCCGCAAACGAACTCGTGCTCCGGGCCATCTACTCGAACCGCAACGAGTTTGCGCTGCTAAAAGCGTATCGCGAAAGCGACGTGCTGCGCGACCCGCTGCTGCGGCGCACGGCCGAGGTGCTGTACCTGTCGTTCCTCGAAAACCAGGTGCCCGACGCGTTGCGCACGGCCCTCGTGCGGGACGCCGCCGAACTCGAACAGGCCTTCAACACGTTCCGCGCTGAGGTCGACGGCCGAGCCGTGGGTGCGAACGACGTGCAGAAGACGCTCTCGGACAGCAACGACAGTGAAGAACGACGGCGCTCCTGGGAAGCGAGCAAGGCCGTCGGACCGCTCGTCGCCGAACGGTTGCAGGCGCTCGTGCGCAAACGCAACGAGGCGGCACGCAGCCTCGGCTTCGCGAACTTCTACCTCCTGCGGCTGCAACTGCGCGAACAGAAACCGGAAGACGTCCAGGCGCTGTTCGAGGCCATCGACCGCGGCACGGCCGAACCCTACCGGGCCGCCAAGGCCGAACTCGACCAGCGCCTCGCGGCCCGGTTCGGCATCGCGTCCGACGCGTTGCGGCCCTGGCACTACGGCGACGTGTTCTTCCAGGACAGCCCGGGGGTCGAGGGCCTCGACCTCGACGCGGCCTTTGCCAAGGCCGAGCCGCAAACGCTCGCCGTGCGCTTCTACGAGAGCATCGGGCTGCCGGTGGTCAAGGACATTCTCGCGCGCTCCGACCTGTTCGAGCGGCCCGGCAAGGTCGAACACGCGTTTTGCACGCACCTCGACCGCGAAGGCGACGTGCGGGTGCTCGCCAACCTGAAGAGCAACGAACGCTGGACGGCCACCCTGCTCCACGAACTCGGCCACGGGGTCTACGACGCGCACATCGAACGCGGCCTGCCCTTCGTGCTGCGACTGCCCGCTCACGAGTTTGTGACCGAGGGCGTCGCCGAACTGTTCGGCACGCTGACGCGCGACGCCGAGTGGCTCGCCGAGTTCACCAGACTGCCTGCCGCCACGCGCAGCCGGCTCGCGGCGCTGGCCCAGCAGGAAGCGCGGCTCGAAGGGCTCATCTTTGCGCGCTGGTCGCTCGTGATGGTCAACTTCGAACGCGCGCTCTACGAGAACCCCGACCAGGACCTGAACCGCCTCTGGTGGCAGCTCGTGCAGCGCTACCAGGGCGTGCAGCCGCCCGCCGACCTCGCCGGGCGGGCCGACTGGGCGGCCAAGATCCACGTGGTGACGGTGCCGGCCTACTACCACAACTACATGATGGGCCGCCTGTTTGCGGCGCAGTTGCGGGAGCGCATCGCCGAGTCGATCCCCGCGGCCGTCGTCGACGGAAGGCTGCGGCTCGCGGGCCGCCCGGAAGTCGGCGCGTTCCTCACGCAGACCGTGTTCGCACCGGGCCTGCGCATGGGCCCCGACGCCTTCGTCAAGCAGGTCACCGGCAAACCGCTCGGCCCGGAGGCCTGGCTCGCGACGCTGTAGCCGAGCCCGCACGCGGGCAGTTGACCCACCTTCGCCGACACGCCTATTCTGAAAGCCGTACAGTCCCCGCGCTCCGCGGCGCGCCAGGAGTTGGATCATGGCCTTCCCGCCTGCTGGCCGACGCTCACGTTGGGCCCCGCTTCTCTCGACCGCCGCGCTCGTGGCCGCCCTTCTGCCGCGGCCCGCCGTGGCCGACTATCAGCAAGTGTGCGGGAGCGGCCTCGTCACGCTCCCCGCCAACGGCAGCGACCCCGACACCACCGAGTTTTGGAGCCTCGTCAGCCAGGAAGAGTACGGCGACATCTCCTCCATCACCCAGGCGCAGGCGCAGGCGCGGGTGTCGCTCGTGCCGGAAATCTTCGTGCCGGCCGCGGGCGGCGGGCGCACGCTGACCCTCAAGATGGTCGCGCGCAACTCCGGCTGGGCCACCCAAGAACGCTTCGGCTTCTACAACGTCGTCGACGTGCGCTACGACAGCGGGCTCGGGCGCTACGTCGTCGACCCGGGCAACCGGCACATCCTCTTCGAATGCAGCGACGGGGCGGGCACCGTGCGCACCGTCGACTTCTGTGCCGATGCGCGCTGGAAGAAGGGCCCGGTCGGCTTCTTCCTCATCACGCCCCAGGGGGCCGGCGGCTGTGCCCCCATCGAGGAGAGCACGTACGTCTACTTCACCGAACTGCGCCTGAACGCGCAGGAAGACCCGAACAACCCCTACATCCACCACCTCGTCTACCGCTCGCTCACGCACACCAACGCGTTCTACTTTGGCTACGAAGACTTGTGGCTCGGTGGCGACTGCGACTACCAGGACATGCTGGTCCGCGTCGACGGGCTGCTGACCGACTCGCCGCCCGAACTCTGCAACAACCTCGACGACAATTGCGACGGCCAGACCGACGAGGACCTGGCGGTCGACTGCTCGAACGCCTGCGGCCCCGGCCTGCAACGCTGCGTCAGCGGCCAATGGACGGCGTGCAACGCGCCGCAGCCCGCGGCAAGCGAGACGCTCTGCGACGGGCGCGACGACGACTGCGACTACCTCATCGACGAAGGGCTCGTGCGCAGTTGCGCGAACGCCTGCGGGCCGGGCAGCGAGGTCTGCATCAACGGGCAGTACACCTCGTGCACGGCCCCGGTGGCGAGCCCCGAGGTCTGTGACGGGCTCGACAACGACTGCGACGGCGCCTTCGATTCCGACGACCCCGACCTCGTGTACAGCCCGCCCGGCTGCGTCATCCAGAACGCCCACGGCGCGTGTCCGGGACTGCGCGGGTGCATCGGGGGCGTCGAGGGGTGCGTCGGCCCGCCACCCGGGCCCGAGATTTGCGACGGCCGCGACAACGACTGCGACGGTGGCACCGACAACGCCGACTACGGGCGCTGCGCCACGGCCTGCGGGCCGGAAGCGGGGCAGCTCGTGTGCACTGCCGGGCAGTTGGCGTGTCAGGGGCCGCAGCCCGGCCCCGAGCGCTGCAACGGCCAGGACGACGACTGCGACGGACGCTACGACGAAGAACCCGAGCTCGCGGCATGTCTCGCGACCTGCGGCAGCGAAGCCGTGCCCGGTCTACAGCAGTGCGTCGAATTGGCGGGTCCGGCCGACGCCGGCCGCTGGAGCCCCTGCGCGCCGCTCGCGGCCGGGGCCGAGGTGTGCGACGGCGACGACAACGACTGCGACGGGCTCCTCGACGCCGCCGACCCCGACCTCCCACCGCTCGGCGCCTGCGCCACGGGCTGCGGCGAGACGGCCGGCACGCTCGAGTGCGTCAACGGCGTGGCCGTCTGTCGCGGCCCCGAGCCCAGCCCTGAGGTGTGCGACGGGCTCGACAACGACTGCGACGGGCTCGTCGACGCCGCCGACCGCGACCTGGCGGGTCTTGGCCTCTGTTCGAGCGCGTGTGAGACCCAGCAACGGATCTGCGTCGCCGGGGCGCCCGAATGCCCGGCCCGTGAGCCCGAACCCGAGGTCTGCGACGGCTTCGACAGCGACTGCGACGGCCGCGTCGACAACAACCTCGATCTTGGCGTCCCCGAGGCCCAGTGCGCGACGGCCTGCGGACCCGGACGGCGCGTCTGCAACCCGGCAACGGGTACGTTCGAAGGCTGTTCGGCGCCCGAGCCGCAGCCCGAAGCCTGCGACGGGCTCGACAACGACTGCGACGGGCCCACCGACGAAGACGCCGTGGGCGCGACGCTCGTGCGCGCCTGCGAAACGGCCTGCGGCAGCGGCTACGAGACGTGCGCCGGCGGCGCCTGGAGCGACTGCACGGCACCGCTGCCGAGCCCCGAGACGTGCGACGGGCGCGACAACGACTGCGACGGGCTCGTCGACGCCGCCGACCCCGGCCTGCTGCTCGGCGCCTGCGATTCGCCGTGCGGGCCGGGCACGGGGCAGACCACGTGCAGCGACGGGGTCCTCGGCTGCGAGGCCCCGCCCGTCCGCACCGAGATCTGCAACGGGCGCGACGACGACTGCGACGGGTCCACCGACGAGGAGCTCGTGCGCGCCTGCGACACGGTGTGCGGTCCAGGCAGCGAGACGTGCAACGCGGGCGACTGGCAGGGCTGCACCGCGCCCGTGCCGGCCGCCGAGGGCTGCGACGATGCCGACAACGACTGCGACGGCCGCGTCGACGAAGAACTCGTGCGCCCGTGTCGCCTCTCGTGCACGCTCGGCACCGAACACTGCGAGAGCGGGCAATGGGTCGGCTGCGACGCGCCGGGCCCGGGGCCCGAAAGTTGCGACGGGCTCGACAACGATTGCGACGGGTTGCGCGACGAGGGCGCCGACGGCCTGCCCATCGCTCGGCCGTGCACGACGGCCTGCGGCGGGGGCGTCGAGATCTGCCTCGCGGGCGCGTTTGTCAACTGCAACGCGCCGCCCGTGCTGCCCGAAGTCTGCGACAACGCCGACAACGACTGCGACGGCACGGTCGACGAGGACCTCACCCGTGCCTGCGTGAACGTCTGCGGCCAGGGCGAACAGGTGTGCACGGCCGGCGCGTGGGGCGACTGCTCGCTCCAGACGAGCGCCGAAGTGTGCGACGGCGTCGACAACGACTGCGACGGCATCATCGACCTGCTGCTCGAAGCCTGCGTCACGGCCTGCGGCACCGGCGAACGCGTGTGCCAGAACGGCACGTGGCTCGCGTGCAGCGCCGGGGAGCCCGTCGCCGAGGTGTGCGACGGCCAGGACAACGACTGCGATGGCGAGATCGACGAATACGCGGAGGTCACGTGCCCCGACCCGGCCACGCTGTGCCACCAGGGCCGCTGCCTGCGGCCCTGCTCGGCGGGGGGCGAGTGCGTGGGCGACGACGAGCAGTGCATCGAAGGGTTCTGCGAGTCGGGCGCCTGCACCGACGTCGCGTGCGCCGACGACGAGGTCTGCCGCGAGGGGCGCTGCGTCGACATCGTGTGTTTGCCGGTTGCGTGTCCGGCCGGAGCGGTGTGTTCGCAGGGCCTCTGCGTCGACGACGACTGCTACGTCGGGGGCTGCCCAGCAGGGCTCGTCTGCGTCGCGGGGAGTTGCGTGGACGACCCCTGTCTCGCGGCGCCGTGTCCGCCGGAAAGCGCCTGCGCGCTCGGCGTGTGCTTCGACAGTTGCGCCCCGGTCGACTGCGAGCCCGGCTTCCGCTGCGTCGAAGGGCGCTGCATCAGCGATCCGTGCGCCGAGGCGAACTGCGCCGACTACGAGACCTGTGTCGACGGCCGCTGTTTCCCCGACGCGTGCCGCGCGCTTGCCTGCCCGGACGGACGGGTGTGCGTGGCGGGGGCCTGCGAGCCCGACCCGTGCATCCCGGTGCACTGTCCCGCCGGGGCCCGCTGCGAGGCCGGTCAGTGCGTCAAGGAGGCCCCCGCGGGCGGCGATGGCGATGCACCGGCTGACGAGCCCGCTTCGGGCAGCGAGTTCCGGCTGCCCGAGTTTGCAGCCGACGTGCCCACGCCGGGCCCGGAAGCCGACGGCGGCGGCGGCCTCGGCGACAGCGGCGACACGGGACTCACCGTCGGCGTGGGCAGTGCCGGCTGCGCCTGCCGCCAGGCGGCGCACGACGGGGCGGCACCGTGGGCGGTGCTCGGCGCGCTCGTTGGCGCGGGCATCGCTTTCGCGGTGGCCCGGCGCAGCACCCGCCGACGGCGCGCGGTCGCCGCGCGGACGCTGCTGTTCGTCCTCGTTGCGGCGGCACTGGCGTTCGGGGGCTGTGGCACGCCGCCAGGCGCCGGCGACGTCGCGGGGCCCGGCAGCGACGTGCTGGATGGGTGGGCCGAAGTGACGCGAGGCGAATTGCCGACGTTCGTCGAGTTCGGCCCCGACACCCCGTCCGCCTGCACGCCGTCGAACGGCGGCATCGAGATCTGCGACGAGATCGACAACGACTGCGACGGGTTCACCGACGAGAACTACGCCCTCGACTCCGACCCGCGCCACTGCGGCGGCTGCGGCCGGCGCTGCGACTACGCGAACGCTGCGGGCGTGTGCGTCGCGAGCCAGTGCGGCCTCGGACGCTGCTATCCGGGCTACGCCGACATCGACGCCCAAGCCGCCAACGGGTGCGAGGCCCTGTGCGAGCGCACGAACGGTGGCATCGAGATCTGCGACGGCCTCGACAACGACTGCAACGGCGCCGTCGACGACGGCTTCGATGTGCAGACCGACCCGGCGCACTGTGGCCGCTGCGGGGCCGTGTGCCGGCTGCCGAACGCCATCGAAGTGGGCTGTGCCGCGGGACGCTGCTTCATCGGACGCTGCGCCGACGGCTTCGCCGACGTCGACGGCAGTCCGCTGACGGGGTGCGAGGCCGACTGCGTGCCGTCGAACGGTGGGCTCGAGACGTGCGACGGGCTCGACAACGACTGCGACGGGGTGGCCGACGACGGCTATCTCTTCGCTCTCGACCCGCAGCACTGCGGCGACTGCGTCACCGTGTGCAGCTACGCGCACGCGGCGCCCTACTGCGTCGCGGGCGACTGCGTCATGGGGCCGTGCGAACCGGGCTACGCCGATATCGACGGCCTTGCCGAGACGGGCTGCGAAGCGCCGTGCGAGATCAGCGAGAGCGGCATCGAGACCTGCGATGAGCGCGACAACGACTGCGACGGCACCACCGACGAGGGCTTCGATCTCACGGGCGACGTGCGCAACTGCGGACGCTGCGGCAGTCTGTGCGAGTTCCCGAACGCGGTGGCCGAGTGCCGGGCCCGCGCGTGTGCGTTGTTCGAGTGCTTGCCCGGCTTCGTCGATGCCGACGGCAACGCCGAAAACGGCTGCGAGACGGCCTGCGAGGTCACGAACGGCGGCAGCGAGGCCTGCGACGGCCTCGACAACGACTGCGACGGGGCCGTCGACGAGGGCTTCGACGTGCTCGTCGACCCGCTGCACTGCGGCACGTGCAACTACGCCTGTCAGGTCCCGAACGCACGGCCGGGTTGTGTCGCCGGCTTCTGCACGGTCGCAGCCTGCGAGCCGGGGTTTGCCGACTTCAACGGGCTCGTTGCCGACGGCTGCGAGGCGCTGTGCGAGCCGTCGCAGGGCGGCGTCGAGATCTGCGACGGGCTCGACAACGACTGCGACGGCGAGGCCGACGACCCCTTCGACCTCACGAGCGATCCGGCGCACTGCGGGGCCTGCAATCGAGACTGCGCGGCTGAAATCGGCCCGCAGGCGGTGGCGGGCTGCACTGCCGGCCGGTGCACCATCGGTACCTGCGCGCCCGGTTTCGTCGATCTCGACCGGCGCGCCGAGACGGGCTGCGAATACCCGTGCAGCGTCACGAACGACGGCGAAGAACTGTGCGACGAGGCCGACAACGACTGCGACGGGATCACCGACAACGGCTTCAACAAACCGAGCGACCCCGACAACTGCGGCCGCTGCGGCCGGGTCTGTCTGGCGCCGCACGCGCAGCTCGTGTGCCGCAACGGCGAGTGTGCGCTGTTTCAGTGCGCGCCGGGCTATCACGACGTCGCGGGCGGCATGAGCGACGGCTGCGAGTACGGCTGCGCGGTGACGAGCGGCGGCGTCGAGAGCTGCGACCAGCAGGACAACGACTGCGACGGGGACACGGACGAAGGCTTCGACCTCGAACGCGACCCGAACCATTGCGGCGAATGCGGGCGGGTCTGCGCCCTGCCGCACGCCGACATGCGGTGCGATGGCGGCGACTGCAGCTTCGTGAGCTGCCACGAGCGCTACTTCGATGCGAACGGCCAGCTCAGCGACGGCTGCGAGTATGCCTGCACCCCGAGCGTCGAGCCGGACGAAGTCTGCGACGAACTCGACAACGACTGCAACGGCCTCACCGACGACGGCTTCGACAAGCAGAGCGACCCCGACAACTGCGGCGCATGCGGCATCGTGTGCGTCCTCGCTCACGCGGCGGCGCACTGCGAGGCGGGCCGCTGCGTGCGCGACACTTGCGAGGAGCCGTGGCGCGACGCCAACCTGTCGCTCGCCGACGGCTGCGAATGCCTGCCGAGCGGTGCCGAGGTCTGCGACGAGGCCGACAACGACTGCGACGGGCTCACCGACGAGGGCATCCTGCAGGTCGACCCCGAACACTGCGGTCGCTGCGACAACGATTGCACCGCGAACGACGCCGCGGACAACACCGTCTCGTTCTGCAACGGGGGCCGCTGCGTGCATCTCTGTGCCGCCGGGTTCGCCGACCCCGACGGCGACGGCCGCTGCACGTGCAGCATCGGCGTCGAGGTGTGCGACGGCGCCGACAACGACTGCGACGGGCAAGTCGACGACGCCGACAACGACCTCGAACCGCCGCCGCCGCGCTGCTTGACGAGCCTCGGCGTGTGCGCGGCGGCCGAACCGACGTGCGCCGGCGCCGGCGGCTGGCAGTGCGGCTTCCCGGACACCTTCGAAGAGGTCGAGACGCGCTGCGACGGGCTCGACAACGACTGCGACGGCCTCGTCGACGAAGGGCTCGAACCGCCTGCCGTGTGCCTCACCCAGGGGCTTTGCGCCGGCACGCTGGCGCGCTGCGCGGAGGGCTCCTGGGTGTGTCCCTACCCGGCCGCCTATCAGGTCGAGGAAACGCGCTGCGACTCGCTCGACAACGACTGCGACGGGAGCATCGACGAGGGCTTCCCGGTCGGCCAGGTATGCTCGGCCGGCGTGGGGGTCTGCGCCCGCGCGGGCCTCCGCGTGTGCCGGGCCGATGGGGCCGCGGTCGTCTGTTCGGCGGAGCCCGACTGGAGCGAGCAGGGTCCCGAACTCTGCGACGGGCGCGACAACGATTGCGACAACTTCACCGACGAGGACATCGCGCGGCCGACCGAAATGGTGCACGTGGTCGCGGCGGGGCGCGACTTCTGGATCGACCGCCACGAGGCCAGTCGCCCCGACGCGCGCGCCGATTTCGCCGGGTTCAACGGCTCGTACGCCTGCTCCCGAGAGGCGGTGCTGCCCTGGACCGACGTGAGCTACACCCAGGCGGCCGCCGCGTGCGCCGCGCGCGGCAAACGGCTGTGCAACGACGCCGAATGGCGCGTCGCGTGCAGTTACGTCGACGCCGGCACGACGCGGCTCTACCCGTACGGCAACGCCTTTGTGCAGGCGTCGTGCAACCAGCAGAGCTCGGGCATGCAGCCGACGGGGCACATCGCGACCTGCCAGAGTGCCCTCCAGGTGTTCGACCTGGCGGGCAATGCCGCCGAGTGGACGACGTGCGCCAACGCCAGCGACTGCGCCATCGTCAAGCCGTTTCTCGGGGGCCACTACGCCGAGAGCGACCCCTACTTCTATCAGTGCCGGGCGCGCAACAACGCCGCCGAGGGCTTCCACCAATCGCGCGTGGGCTTCCGCTGCTGTCAGTGAACGCCCCCCGCGCCGAGCCGCACCGAGCGGCGCCCGCCGGGCGGGCGCCAAGGAGGACGTGCATGTCGACCGTGACCGTCGAGACCCGCGCCGCCGAACGCGTGGCCATCGTCACCATGAACCATGAGCGCGAAAACCGCTTCCATCCGACGCTGCTCGCCGAACTCGGGGCGACGCTCACGGCGCTCGAAACCGACGACGCCGTGGGGGCGCTGGTACTCACCGGCGGCGACCCCAAGTTCTTCTCGAACGGCCTCGATCTGACCTGGATCCTCGAACACATCGGCGAGCCGGAGACCATTCGCGACTACCTCGGCTCCGTCAACCGGCTGTATCGGCAGGTCACGCTCTACCCCAAACCCACGATTGCGGCCCTGAACGGCCACTGCTACGCGGGCGGCATGTTCCTCGCGGCGCACCTGGACTTTCGCTTCATGCGCGCCGACCGCGGCTGGATCTGCCTGCCGGAGGTCGATATCAACATCCCGCTGCTGCCCGGCATGATCGCGATCTGTCAGGCCATCATGCCGCCTCACGCCTTCCGACAGCTGTACTACACAGGCAAGCGCGTCACGGGGCCGGAAGCGCTGCAACTCGGGATCGTCGACGGGGTGTATGCGGCCGAAGAACTGCTGCCCCAGGCCGTGGCCTTTGCGGCCGAACTCGCGCGCAAACGCACGGCCACATACGCGGAAATGAAACGCCGCATTCGCGCCGACGTGGCCCGGCTGCTCGACGAGGTCGACCCCGGGCTCTTCGCCACCACGTTGGCCCTGGCGATGGGCGGTTGACGGGCAGACGGCAACGGGGCGCCGCGCTCAATCCTCGGAGCGCAGCCATTCGGCATCGGCGAGATAGACCCAGCCCATATCGGTACGGATGCAGCCGCGCAGCGCGAGCCGCCAGGCCCCCGGATAGCGCACGAAGACGTCGGCTTTGCTGTAGAACAGCATGGGCAGCACTTCGCTTTCGACCGCCGAGGGGTTGTCGAAGGTGATGGCCAGCTCCTGCGCCCGCTTGCGCACGGCCGTGAACTGAAGCGCCGCCCCGCTGCCGAGCAGTTGCCGCGCGCGTTCGAGCAGCGCCTCGCGTTCGCGCTGGGTGGCGGGGTCGCCTTCTTTGGCGCGCCCAAACCAGGCTTGCAGCTCGTCGGGGGTGGGCACGAGGTCGACGAGGCGGCGGAGTTGCCCCGACTGATACGCATCGAGCACGGCCTTCGCGAGCAGCGCGGGCGACGGGAAGTACTTCTCGGCGGCAGCCGCCGGCCGGGCGCCGGCCGTCACGGCGACGAGCACGAGCACGACCAGGAACGTGAAGCGGCGTTTGGTCGAGGGGGTGGGTGTCGAGACGACGAGCATCATCTACCTCCGCACCGCGTGGCCCCGGCCCGCCCCGTTGGCGAGCGGCCTTGCGGGTTTGAACGTGCCCGACCGCGCCCGGTCGTGGCAGACCGCATCATCCACGAATCGGCGCGCCCGATCCAGTCCTTGGCGCCGCCCGGAGCGTGGACTTGTGCCCCGGCGGGTTTTCCGCAACACTCGCAGCCGTCTCGTCACGGCCGGCTCTCTGAACGGCATACGCCGCAGAAGGGATCGCGCAGATGACCAGCGCTCTCACCCACGAACAGCGAATCTGGCGCGCGCGCATCTTCGCGGCCACGTGGCTTGCGTACTTCGGCTACTACTTCGGCCGCCAGGCCTACGGCATCGTCAAGTCCACGATCGGCGACGAGTTGGGGCTCGACGCGCAGGGGCTTGCCCACGCCTGGACCGCGTATCTCGTGGCCTACGCGGTGGGCGGCATCGTGTCGGGCGCGCTCGGCCGCAAACTGGGCTCGCGGGTGCTGCTCGGCCTCGGCATGGCCGTGTCGGTGGCCTGCAACGTAGCCTTCGGGTTCTCGGCCAACGTGGGCACGTTCGCCGCCTTCATGATGGTCAACGGGCTCGCGCAGTCCACGGGCTGGCCCGGCACCGTGGGCAACCTGGCCCAGTGGTACCGCCGCAAAGAGCGGGGCACGGTCATGGCCGTCTGGGGCACCTGCTATCAGGCGGGCAGCCTGGCCGCCAAGAACTTCGCGTCGCTGCTGCTCGCCTACTGGGGCTGGCGTTGGTCGTTTTGGGGCGGCTCGGCCGTCCTGCTGCTCATCTGGGCGGTGTTCCTGTACATGCAGCGCAACCGGCCCGAAGACGTGGGGCTCGCGCCCATCGTGCCCGACGACGAACACGACGAGGCCGCGGGCGGCGCACCGGCGAGCCCCCCCGGCCGTTCGCGCAGCCTGTTCTGGTCGGTGGCGCTCAACCCGGCCGTGCTGCTCATGGGCGCGGCCTACTTCTGCATCAAGTTCCTGCGCTACGCCGTCGATTCGTGGCTGCCCTACTTCCTCGACAACGTATATGGCATGGCCCCCGAGAGTGCCGGGCCGGCCTCCACCATCTTCAACGTGGCCGGGATCTTCGGCTGTCTGGCCGCAGGGGTGCTCTCCGACCGCGTCTTCGGCGGCCGGCGGGCCCCGCTGGCGCTCCTCCTGTGCGTTGCCATGACCGGCGCGTACGGCCTCATCCACGGCTTCGGCGGCGCGGGTATCCCGTTCCTGCTCGCGTTCTACGGACTCGTGGGCTTCACGCTCTACGGCCCCGACAGCCTGCTGTCCGGCTCCGGCGCACAGGACGTGGGCAGCCGCGAGGGGGCCATTCTGGCGGCCGGGCTGATCAACGGCATGGGCAGTTTCGGCGGGCTTTTCCAGGAGGAGTTCGTCGCGTGGCTGTACGAGAAATGCGGTCGTCGCATCGAACCGATCAACCTGCTGTTCGTCGTCGTGGCGGGGCTCGCGGCGCTGTTCGTGTTGCTCATCTGGCTGCGCGGCCGGCGCCATCCCGAGCGGGCCGTATGAAGCCGGGCCGCCTCGGGGCCGCCTCGGCCTGCGGCCTTCTGCTCGTCGTTGGGCTGCTCGCCCTCGGCGGCGCCTGCCGGTCACGCGATCCGGCGCCCGCCGGGCCGGCGCAGCCACCGCAGCCGGCCGGTGCCCCCGCCACGGGGGCCGCGGCACGACCCGAGGCCGCGCCGACGGTACCGGCCCCGCCCGAGCGCCTCGTCTGGAGCGGCTACGAGCCCCGCTCGCTCGATCCCGCGACCCTCGGCGACACCTACGGCACGCTGCTCGCGCTGAACCTCTTCGAGAACCTGCTCACGTACCCCGAGGGCGACGGCCCGCCGGGCCCGGGTGCCGCCGAACGCTACGACGTGACGCCGGACGGCCTGCGCTACACCTTCCACCTGCGCGCCGACGGCCGCTGGAGCGACGGCCGGCCCGTGACCGCCGGCGACTTCCTGTACGCCTGGCGCCGCGCACTGCTGCCCGCGACGGGAGCCACGCACAGCGACAGTCTGTGGGGCATCCGCGGGGCGCGCGCGCTCACCGAAGGTCCGGCGGAGGCCACCGCGGCGCTCGGGCTCGCGGCGCCCGACGCGCGCACGCTGGTCGTCGAACTCGAAAGCCCCGACCCGCTCTTTCCGCTGCGCGTCGCCAGTGCGCCGTTTGCGCCCGCGCCCGCTTGGGCCATCGAAGCCCAGGGTGCGCGCTGGACCGAACCGGGCCACTTCGTCGGCAACGGCCCCTTCGTGCTTTCCGGCTGGCGGCCACGTCAGGACCTGACGCTCACGCGCAACCCGCACTTTCGCGCGGCCGACGCCGCGACGCTCAGCGAGATCGTCTTGCGGTTCACGACCGACGAGAAGACCGCGTTGCGCTGGTACGAGGCCGGCGAAGTGCACTGGACCCCGGGGCAGGTGCCGTTCGAGCGTATCCCCGAGTTGCGCGGCGCGGGCCGCGCCGACCTGCGCCTTTCGCCCTTCGCGTGCACGTACTTCCTCGTGTTCAACGTCCGCCGCCCGCCGTTCGACGACGCCCGGCTGCGCTGCGCCTTCGACCAGGCGCTCGACAAGGAACGGCTCGTCGGGCACGTGCTGCTGGCCGGCCAGACGCCGGCCGGCCAGCTCGTGCCTGACGCCTACCGCGAAACCTGCGGCTACGTGCCCGCGGCCGGCCGCCCGTTCGACCGCGCGGCGGCGCGCCGGCTGCTCGGCGAGGCCGGCTTCCCCGGCGGCCAGACGTTTCCCGAAACCGTGCTGCTCTACAACACCGGCGAAGACCAGAGCCGCATCATGGGGTTCGTGGCCCGTGACCTCGAAGAAGGGCTCGGCGTGCGGCTGCAACTCGAACACGTCGAGTGGGGCACGCACCTGTCACGGTTGAAGGCCGGCGATTTCGCCCTCGGCCGGTTCGGGCTGTGCGGGGCCATCGACCCGCTCGATCTGCTCGACGTGTTCCGCACGGGTGCCGCGAACAACGTGGCGGGCTACTCCGACCCAACCTACGACCGCACGCTCGAAGCCGCCCGCCGCGAACCCGATCCGACACGGCGCAACGAGCTGCTGCGCGCCGCCGAGGCCCAACTCGTGCGCGACTGCGTGCTGCTGCCGGTGTACTTCTACGCGCGCGCGGCGCTGCTCTCCCCCCGCGTGCAGGGATACAAGCCGCACCGCCACGACTGGCACCAGTTTCGCACGTGGCGCATGCGCCCGTGATCCCCGGCGGGGCTACGCGTCGGCCGCGTCGTGTGCGTAGACGCCGCTCAGCGTGTGGCCCGAGTCGAGGTCGGTGAGTTCGTAGCGGCTCTCGATGGGCGCGGCCTTCGAGATCATGGCGCTCGCCGAGCAGTAGGTGGTCTCGGACAGCCGGATGGCCTTGAGCAAGTCCTTCTCGCTGATGCCGCGGCCCCGCGCGCGGTACGTGAGCCGAATGCGCGTGTAGACGCGCGGGTGGGTGTCGGCACGGTCGGCCTCGACCTCGACTTCGAGCCCCACGAGGTCGCGACGCATGCGCCGCAAGATGACCTCGATGTCGATCCCGGTGCAGCCGGCGAGCCCGAGCAGCAGCAATTCGAGCGGCGACGGTCCGGTGGTGGCCGGTTTGTCGTCGGTGCCCGCGTCGAGCACGATGGCGTGGCCCGACCCGCTTTCGGCGACGAATTGATTGTTCCCTGTCCACTTGACCCGCGCTGTCGGCATGACCCATCTCCATTCGAGGTTCGACAACACCGCCGCTCCCGGATAGCATGGCCGCCGGAACGATGTCTACGGGGAGATGCCCATGCTCAGCACAGCCAAGCGGATCGTTGTCACGCAAGCGTTCGTGGTCGCCTTCGCCGTGGCCTGCGGCGACGACGGCAACGGCAACCCGCAACTGCCCGACCAGGGCCCCGCTGACGCGGGCGACACCCAGAGCCCGGGCGACGTCGCCCCCGACGCGATGCCCGACGGCGACCTCGGCGCGGGCGACCTCCCCCCCGACCTCGGCCGCGGCGAAGTCGCCGACGAACCCGACGGTGCAGCGCCCGATGGGCTGGGCGACCTCTTCGTGCCTCCCGACCTGGCGCTCGATCTCACGCCCGACGCGGGCGACCCGTGCGCCGGCGTCACCTGCTCCGATCACGGCACGTGCGCGCTCGACCCCGTCACGGGGCAGGCGTTCTGCGACTGCGCCGACGGCTACACGGCGAGCGGCCTCGAATGCATCCAGGAGCCGGCGGCGCTCAGCGTGGCCTTCGCGTACGAGGGCCGCTGGGAGCTCGACTCGCTGCGGGTCTACCTCTACCCGGCGGCCGAATCGCCGGTCACCTGCGACGCCCTCGCCCTGCCGCTGCTGCCTGCGCCCTTGACGGCGCTCGCCCCGTCGGCCGCGAGCACGGCCGACTTCCCGACGAGCGCGTTCGTCGGGCTCACCCCCGAGGCGCCGCAGACGTTCGTGCTCGTGGTCGTCGGCCTCGTGGGCCCGTTGCCGCGGGTCGTCGGCTGCGAGGCGGCCGTGACGGTACGCGCGGACGAGCCGACGAGCCTGACCGTGACGCTCAGCGACCTGCCGCCGCGCCTGCCCGCGACGCTGAGCATGCGACTCGACTTCGACTTCGCGACGAATCCGCCGCTCACCTCTGCGGGCGAGCCGTTCCTGCCGGAACTGCTCGAAAACCTGCTCACCATCGAACAGTCGCCGGGCCCGGCGTTGGCCTTCGCCTTCTGCCTGCCGACGAACCCGCAGGCCGCGCTCGACGTGTGCGCGGCGGCCTTCCAGAACCCCGCGGCGCCAAACCCGGCCGAACTCACCCCGGCCGGCCTCGCGATCGTCGGCGTGCTCGAAGACCACGGCGAGGCCCTCACCACGACCGCCTGCGGCGCGGGCGTATGCGGCGACCTCGTCGAGCGGCTGGCGGCCCTCGCCGTGCGGGCCGAAATGACCATCGCGAGCCAGCCCGATGCCGCCGGATCCGTGGCGGGCCGCAACCTGGCGCTGCAGTTCCGCTACGGCTGGCAGGGCGGCGACCCCGCCGAGCTCGGCTGCGCCGAGCCGCCCGCGGCCGACTGTCCGGCGGGCCCGCTCGTCGACTTCCGCCCGCTCACCCAGGCGCCGGATGGCGGCGCGAGCATCGTGCTCAGCGGCGACCCCGCGCTCGGCACGGCGGCGCTGGCCTTCGACGACGTCACGGCCGGCCCGGGCTTCGGTGCCTTCGTGCTCGCGGTCGTCGAGGGCCTGCTGCTGCCGCAACTCCTCGAAGCCGGCGGCGCAGAAAGCGGCGAGGCGCTCGCGGGCAGCGAAGCCTGGCTCGCAGCGCTGCTCGGCGGGCTCGACTGCACCGACCGTGACACGTGCTGCGCGGCCTTTGCCGCCGCCGTCGGGCCCGACGCGCCGACGCTGAGCGACGCCACGCTGCGCGCCGGCTGCACGGCGCTCTTCGAGGCCGTACTCCCGGTGATCGTGGGCGACGTCACGGCCGGCGACGGCTCGGCGGGCTGGTTCCGCCTCACAACGCCCGCCGGAGCGGCCTGTCCGCTCGGGCGCGACGAGACGACCGGCGACTACGCGAGCCTCGGCACGGCGGCGGCCCCCTGCGCCGTGACGGTTGACGTCGCCAACCTGGCGAGCCCGGCGACCTTCGCAGCCACCCTGTTCGGGCGCTAGGCGCAGTCGGCCCATCCCCGTTACGGGAGTCGCTGCATGCCGTTTCTCGACCGCACGTTCTGGGACGACGTCGAAGCCGCGGTTGCTCAAGCCGAAGGCCGCACGTCCGCCGAGCTCGTGGTCATCGTCGCCTTGCAGTCCGGCTCCTATCGCGACGTCGCCTATCTCGGGGGGGCCGCGGCGGCCACGCTCACGGTCGCGCTCGCGTTGTTTCTACCGTTCGCCTTCCACGCGGCCACCGTTCTGCCGACGGCGCTCGTCCTGTTCGCGCTCGGCGCCTGGCTCAGCGCGCGCCTCGACGGCCTCGTCCGCCTGCTCACGACGGCCCGCCGCCGCCGCCGGCAGGTGCTCGAGGCGGCCCGCGCCACCTTCATGGAAGAAGCCGTGCACGCCACCCGCGAGCGCACGGGGGTGCTGTTCTACGTGTCGCTGCTCGAACGCCAGGTGCTGGTCCTGCCCGACCTCGGGGTCGAAGCCGTTGTCGACCGCGGTGCGCTCCACGCGCTGCAGCGACGCATGACGGGACGGGCCATGGTCGGCGCCGGAGCGCGCGCACGGTTCCTCAGCGGCCTCGCCGAATGCGGGGCGCTGCTCGCCGATGGCCTGCCGCCGCGCGCCGACAATCCGAACGAACTGCCCGACCGGCCGAGGTTGCGCTCGTGAGCCCGCACGTTTCCCCGCCGACGCCGGCCCGGACGGCGCGCCGGGCCGCCTGGGGCCTCGCCGCGCGGCTTGGGGTGGCGGCGCTCGTGCTCGTCTGGGCCGTCGAGGCGCTCGGCCGGCTCGGCGGGGGCGACTCCTTCCACGGCGGCGGGGGCGGGCACAGCAGCGGCGGCGGAGGAGGAGGAGGCGGCGGCGAGCAGATCGTCTTCTTCCTGCTCGAATTGCTGCTGCGCTTCGTGCTGCACTACCCCTACATCGGCATCCCGACCGTCGTGCTCGTCATCGTCGGGTTCTACCTGCTGGCGCGGCGCCATCGCCTCCGCCTGGGCGCACTGCGACGCGGCGGCGGCATGGAAGCGCTCGGCCGCGCGCCTCGGGCGGCCGGGGCGCGCACGCTGCAACGCCGCACGAGCCAGGTCACGGCCGCCGACTGGGCAGCGCTGCGCGACGACGACCCCAACTTCTCGCGGCCGCTGTTCGCCGACTTCGTCGTGCTGCTGTACGCGCGCGCCCAGGCGTTGCGCCCCACGGGCGACCCGGCACCGATTGGGGCCTACCTCGCCCCCGAGGCCTGGGCGGCCTTTGCCGGCGAGGCCGTGCCGACGAGCGTCGACGAGGTGGTGGTGGGCGCCGCCCGGGTCATCGCCCTGACGACCCGCGACCCGCGCGCCTTCGGGCTGACCGTGGCCATCGAGGCGAGCTACCGTGAAGATGGCGCGCGCCGCTACAGCCGCGAACGTTGGACGCTGCGCCGCAAACGGGGTGTGTTGTCGCGCGGCCCCGACGACATCCGCGCGCTGCGTTGCCCGAGCTGCGGCAGCGCCGAAGCGGTGTTGCCCGACGGCCGCTGTCCGGCGTGCCGCAACACGGTCAATCGCGGCGAGTTCGCCTGGACCGTCACGGCCGTGCACATCGCCGAGCGCAAGGCCCCGCCCCCGCTGCACCGCGAGCTCGGCGGCGCCGAGCCCGGCACCGGCCATCCCACGGTCTACGCGCCCGACCTTGCGGCCGCTTGGCGCACGCTGCGCTGGCGCCACCCCCAGTTTTCCCCTGCCGCCTTCGAGCAGCATGTCCGCGCGGTCTTCGAACGGCTGCAGGCGGCCTGGTCATCGCGCGACTGGCTCGCGGCGCGGCCCTATGAAACCGACGCGCTGTTCCAGACGCACCGCTTCTGGATCGAACGCTACAAACGCGAAGGCCTGACGAACCGGCTCGACGATATCGCGGTCGAAAGCGTGGTTCCGGTCAAGGTCGAGTTCGACGCGTATTTCGAGACCATCACGGTGCGCATCTTTGCGTCCATGCGCGACTACACGGTCGACGAGAGCGGTCGGGTCGTCTCCGGCGACCCGAAGCGCCCGCGCCACTTCAGCGAGTACTGGACCTTCGTGCGCCGCGCGGGCCGTGAGTTCGTCGCGAAACCGCCCGACCAGTGCCCGTCCTGCGGCGCGGCCCTCGACATCAACCAGGCCGGCGAGTGCGCCTACTGCAAGAGCAATGTGGTGGGCGGCGACTTCGGCTGGGTGCTCTCGGCCATCGAACAAGACGAGGTCTACGCGGGCTGACCGCGAGGACCCGGCTGCGAATGAACGCGCGGAGGTCGCGCGGGAGCCCGCGTGTTTCCTGCGCATCGGGCTGTCCGATCGGCTTCACTTCAGCGCAGCGAGCAGTTCGGCGCAGAGGCGCGGGAATTCGGCCTCCGGCGGCAGGCTGATGCGCAAGCCCGTCGGGGCCTCCGGTTGCTGTTCGACCCGCAGCATGCTGCCGGCCATGCGGGCCGCGGCCCCGGCCGCACGCTCCGCGCTGCCGACCTCGGCGAACACGAAACCGGCCTCGCTCGGATACACGGCGCAGCCGGCCGCGGCAAGCGTGCGCTGCCAGCCCGCGCGCACACGGCCGGCCTCGGCGCGCCCGGCCTCGGCGTGCGCCGCGTCGTCGAGGGCAGCGAGCGCCGCCGCCATGCCGATCGCGTTGACCGATGCGACGGGCAGGCGAGCCTCGACGCGCGCGATGGCCGCCGCCGGCCCCACGCCGTAGCCCACGCGCAACCCCGCGAGACCGTAGAACTTGGAAAACGTGCGCGACACGAGCAGCCGGCCCGTACCGCGAACGTGCGCAAGCGCGGTATCGCTCGGATAGCCCGCCGCGTACTCGACGTAGGCCTCGTCGACGAGACAGAGCGTGTCGGCGGGCAGGGCGGCGGCGAAGGCGGCGATGGTGGCCGGCGGCAGCCAGGCACCGGTGGGGCTATGCGGATTGGTCAGCAGCACGAGGCCCGCGTCTTGGGCCGCGGCGCGGGCAAGGGCGGCGAGGTCGGCCGTGCCCCCGGCCGCGAGCGGAACGCGCACGACCGCGCCACCCGCGGCCGCGGCGACGTCGTCGAGGTAGGGAAAAGCCGGTGTCGGCCGCACGAAGGCCCGCCCGGGGCCGCAGAACGTCTCGGTGGCCGCGACCAGGAAAGGAAAGGAGCCATCGGCCGGCAACGCGTCGATTGCGGCCCCAACATCCAGGGCGAACCGCGCGCGCAGGCCGGCGAGAAGTGCGTCGGCGCGAAAAGTCGGGTACTGCGTGACCCGTTCGAGCGCCGCGGCCGCGGCCGCGAGCGCCCGGGGCGATGGCCCGTGGCCGCACTCGCAGATGGGCTGCACCAGCCCGGGCGGCAGGGCCGGCCGCTGTGCTGCGGGCACCCGGAGCGCCGGGGCGCCAAGCGCCTGGGCCGCGATGAACGCCGCGGGCGCCCCGGCGATGAGTTGGCGACGGGTCGGTGAGGGCATGGGCAGGCCGGCTAGTAGTTTTTGTCGCCCTGGGAGCCCGTGGCCCCTGCCCCGCCGGGGTTGCCGACCGAGCCGCCGCCCGCCCCGCCGGCGCCGGACGTGCCCTCGGTGGCGAAGGTGTTGCCGGTCCAGAAGTTGTTGAGGTTGGTGCTGCCCTGACCCGAGGCGTAGATGCCGTACGAGACCCCGCCGCAGCCACCGCCGCCACCGCCGCCGTGACCGCCTTCGCCACCCTCGCCGCCGCGGCCGCCGCCGGCGGCACACCACGCGGCGCCGCCCGGGACACCGTCAGCGCCCCCACCGGCCCCATGGCCGCCGCTGCCGCCCGTACCGCCATTGCCGCCAGCGCCGCCGCGGCCGCCGGCGCCGCGGTGCACGGCGTTCGTCAAGAGGGCGGGCACGTTGCTGAACGGCGCGCTGCTGAAGAACACGAAAACGCCAAACGAACCGCCGCCCGCCTGGCCCGCGCCCC